>JAWCKY010000100.1:0-7038 GCA_038851365.1 Hadarchaeales archaeon (SeqCode) | reverse complement strand
GAGGACCTGACTGGATACGAAAACATAATCCTCTGCGGTGACCTCTACGGCATACCCCGGGAGGTGTCGAAAAAACGTGCGGCTGAGCTTTTAGAGCTCGTCGAACTGACGAAGTTCAAGGATAGAAAGGTCGAAACTTATTCCGGAGGCATGAGGAGGAGGTTAGAGCTGGCGTGCGGTCTCATAAACAGGCCCCGCGTGCTTTTCCTAGACGAGCCGACGTTGGGATTGGACGTCCAAACGAGGGCGGCGATCTGGGACTACATAAGGCTGTTAAAGGAGGAGTTCAATATGACCCTCTTCATGACGACCCACTACCTAGAGGAGGCCGATGCGCTCTGCGATAGGGTGGCGATCATCGACAACGGCAAAATAGTGAAGATGGGTCCACCCGATGAGCTGAAAAAGGACCTCGGAGGGGACATCATCACCCTAGAGATCCAAGCCGGGGATGCGGGGGTTGCGAACTTGATCGAAAAGATCCCAAGCGTCAAGGAGGTAAAAAGGCAGGATAACACTTATAGGATAAAGGTGGAGGACGGAGAAAAGACCGCCCCCATGATAATCGAGGCCATAAGGAACAAGGGATACACGGTGACTAGGCTTTCGCTGACGAAGCCCACGCTCGACGAGGTATACCTGGAGTACACGGGCAAGTCGATGAGGGATGAACAAGGAGGAAGGATGAGCGTATGGAGCCAAAGGAGGACCATCAGGAAGGCGAGGGCGTAACGCAAAACCAAGTCTCGACGAATCCGCTTCACGGCCTTTGGGCCCTGACCCACAGAGAATTGAAGAAGTGGTACAAGGAGCCGATAGTACTCTTCATCTCCGTCATCCAACCTATAATCTGGATGGCCCTGTTTGGCAAGGCGATGAACATAGGCGGCATCTTCCAAAATCCCGCGGTGCCAAAGGCGCTGGCGGAAGAGCTCATGAGGAGTACCTTCGGCACTCCAGATTACTTCTCGTTCATGGCGGTGGGCATGCTTTCGTTCGTCACCGTGTTCACGAGTATGTTCAGTGGCATGTCGATCGTATGGGATAGACGTCTGGGCTTTTTGGGCAAGGTCTTGAGTACACCGGTCGCGAGGGGGGCTATCCTGTTTTCCAAAATTTTCTCCGCGGTGATAAGGTCCCTCATCCAATCCGGCATAGTCCTATTGGTGGCCTTTTTGCTCGGCCTGCGCGTGGGCCCCAGTTTCACCCCATTAAATTTGCTCGGTGTCTTCGCCGCCCTCTTCCTGATGTGCATGGGGCTCTCATCGATTTTCCTGTTGATAGCCATACGCTCTACCAGATGGGAAACCCAGATGGCAGTGGTGAACCTCTTGAACCTTCCGCTCCTCTTCACCAGCAATGCCCTTTTCCCGACCTCGATAATGCCAGACTGGTTGAGGTTGGTATCTAGGGTAAACCCCATAACTTATGGGACCGATGCTGGGAGACAGCTACTGCTGTATCAAACGAACATGTCACAGCTGATGCTGGATTTCGCTTTTTTGGGGGCATTCGCCGCGATCTTCTCGACCATAGGCATTTTCCTATCATGGAAATACCTGAGCAAATGATTTCCTCAAAGTGATTCGGCTAGCAATTTGCACCGGTCCAATTTTTGGCGACAAGATTTCTTTGCAAACGTTTTTAAGAGCAGCTTGAGTAATGAAGTCAATTTAGTGATGATAAAAATGGAAGATCGCGCGACGGTTTTGTTGGAGGCCCTGCCTTACATCCAGCGTTTCCACGGCAAGGTAATAGTGATCAAGCTTGGCGGCGCGGTGATGGAGAAGGAAAAGCAAAGGGACCTAATGCTCAGGGACATAGTGCTTCTCAACTTCGTGGGCATGAAGACCGTGCTCGTCCACGGCGGCGGCCCGGAGATAACCGAGGAAATGAGAAAGATGGGCAAGGAGCCCAAGTTCATCCACGGGCTACGCATCACCGACGAGGAGACCATCGATATCCTGCACAGGGTGCTCGTGGGGAAGATCAACAAGGAGATAGTGCTCGGTATAAACAAGCACGGTGGGCGAGCCGTCGGCATCTCCGGCATCGACGGAAACTTCATCAAGGCGCGCAAGATCCTCTACAAGACCACAACCCGCACCGGGCGCGAGATCGAGGTGGACCTCGGCTTCGTGGGGGAGGTGGAGTCGATAAATCCGACCGTCATAAACTACCTAGTTGGCACGGGTTATATCCCGGTCATCTCGCCGGTGGGGATAGACGACGAGGGCCACAGCCTAAACATAAACGCTGACGTAGTGGCCGCCGAAGTCGCGGCCGCCATGCGCGCGAAAAAGTTGATACTGCTCACCAACGTCCCAGGGGTCTTGAGGGATCCAAACGATGAGAGCACCCTCATCCCAAGGCTAACCGTCCAAGAGGCCGAAAAGCTCATCCAGGAAGGGGTAATCAAGAAGGGCATGATCCCCAAGGTTGAGGCCTGCATAAGGGCGGTGAACAGCGGCGTCGAGCGTGCGCACATCATCAACGGCAACGTCCCCCACGCGCTATTGCTTGAGATCCTGACCGAAAGCGGCATAGGCACGATGATCGAGCGGGGGCAGTGAATGCGCCGCATCTTGGAGCTGGAAAAGCGTTACCTCGCTCAAACCTACCACCGCCAGCCCCTAGTCTTGGTGGAAGGGCGAGGCATGGTGGTCAGGGATATTAGGGGAAAGGAGTACTTGGACTTCGTCGGCGGCATAGCGGTCTGCGCGTTGGGCCATTGCCATCCAGCACTCGTCAAAGCCATCTCGGAACAAGCGAAAAAGCTCATGCATGTGTCCAATCTGTATTATACTACACTCCAGGTCGAGCTCGCCCGGCTGCTTGCGAAGATCGCTCCCAAAGGCATAAATAAGTTCTTCTTCTGCAACTCTGGCGCAGAGGCGGTGGAGGGGGCCTTCAAGCTCTCGGTCAAACACACCAAGCGCCAGCGCATAGTGGCCATGCAGGGATCCTTTCATGGACGAACTTCGGCCACCGTTGGCGCTACTTGGAAGGCAAGCTATCGGGAGCCCTTCGCCCCTTTGATCCCCAAGATATTCGACTTCGTGCCCTTCGACGACCTCGCTGCCGCCGAGCGCGCGGTCACCGATCAAACCGCCGCCGTGATCGTGGAACCCATACAAGGAGAGGGAGGGATAAACGTTCCGTCCGAAGGTTACCTCAAGGGGCTGCGGGAGCTTTGCGACGCCCGCGGTGCCCTTTTGATCTTCGACGAGGTTCAGACCGGCATGGGGCGCACAGGCAAGTGGTTTGCTTGCGAACACTGGAGAGTAGAGCCGGACGTCATGACGATGGCAAAGGCCCTCGGTGGTGGCTTTCCTATCGGATGCTTTGGCGCTAGAGCGGAGATTATGGACTCCTTTTCGGCCGGCGACCACGCATCCACCTTCGGAGGTAACCCCCTCGCGTGTACAGCGGCCATAACCGTAGTACGCACCATGATGCGTTTGAAGCTACCCCAGCGGGCAGCTAGGATGGGAAAATATTTCAAGAGGCGCTTAGAGGAGTTGGCCGAGAAGCACGATTGCGTGCACGAGGTCAGGGGGCTTGGGCTGATGCTGGGTATGGAGCTCTCGACGAAGGAGGCCGCGGACATGGCGGTGAAAAAGGCAATGGAGAGGGGATTCCTTATAAATTGTACGGCGGATAAGGTCTTGAGGTTCGTGCCGCCGCTGGTGGTGGGGCGCGAGCACATCGATCGCCTAGTCGATGCCCTTGATGAAATCTTGTCGGAGGTGGAGAGATGTTGAGGGGGAGACACCTTCTATCCATCGGGGACCTCAGCGGGGAGGACGTCGGACACATCCTAGCGAGGGCAGCCATCTTTAAGGAGCAGAGGGGAAAAGGCATCCTCTCGGACGAGCTCAGGGGAAAAACCGTCGCTCTCATCTTCGAAAAGCCTTCGACTCGCACGAGGGTCTCGTTCGAAACTGGGATCCATGAGCTAGGGGGAAATCCCCTGTTCCTGAGCGCCCAAGAGCTGCAGCTCAGCAGGGGCGAGACCATAGCGGATACCGCCAGAACCTTGAGCAGGTACGTCCACGCCATAGTCGCTAGGGTTACCTCGCACGATAACCTCCTCGAGCTGGCCAAGCATAGCACCGTCCCGGTGATAAACGCGCTCAGCCCCCTGGAGCACCCATGCCAAGCCTTAGCCGACCTGATGACGATCCAAGAGAAGAAGGGCAGGCTGCGGGGACTGAAACTGGCTTGGGTCGGAGACGGCAACAACGTGTGCAACTCCCTGCTACTTGCCTGCAGCCTGGTAGGCATCGACGTCTCCATCGCATGCCCACCCGGCTACGAGCCAAACGCCGAGGTGCTTGAGCTCGGCAGGAAGCGCGCGGCCGAGAGCGGGTCGAAGCTCGAGGTGATCAACGACCCAGACGAGGCGGTGGTCGGGGCCGACGTGGTTTACACGGACGTTTGGGTTTCGATGGGGCAGGAAGGGGAGAAGATGCGCAGACTGCAGGACTTCAAGGGTTACCAAGTCAACGCCGAGCTGTTGAGGCGCGCGAAGGAGGACGTCATCTTCATGCACTGCCTGCCAGCTCACCGCGGGGAGGAGGTCACCGACGAGGTCATCGATGGCCCGCACTCCGTGGTGTTCGACCAGGCGGAGAACAGGCTACACGTGCAGAAGGCAATATTGACGATGGTGATTTGAGCTTGTCGAGCGTCGGGCCTCTACCCCGATTCGCGGAGTCTCAGGTGAGAAAGGCATTGGAGATCATCGCCGAGCGCGGTAGGATCGGACGAAAACAACTCGCGAGGGAGCTCGGGATCGGAGAGGGTAGCGTCCGCACCATCCTCAGACGCCTGGAGATGCGGGGGCTAATCACCTCTTCGCGGGGAGGCCACTCTATAACGGCCAAGGGTAGGAGGGAGCTCGGGAGGACCTCTGGGTACGTGAGGTTGGACGCCGGGGATCTCACGGTGGGGGAAGTGGACGTGGCTACAATCGTCAGGGGAGCCGCGGCGATGGTCAGAAAGGGCATAGAGCAACGGGATGAGGCCATAAAGGCCGGCGCGGATGGGGCAACGGTGCTGGTCTTCAAGGAGGGCAAGCTTCAGTTCCCCAATGGTTTCCTCGAGGTGCCGTCCGAGGTTGGTAAGATATTGGTTGAGATTTTCAAACCAAGGGAAGGGGATGTCATAATAATTGGCACGGGCAAGGATGAGCTCAAAGCGGAGGCCGGGGCGAGGGCAGCGGCTAGGACCCTCGTTCGATCAAAAGGTAGGCCACTCTGAGGTGAACTCCCAGAGGATATTGTCCCCGTCGGCGACCACGTACCTATCCGCCGCGACGTTCGGATAAACTCCGTTTACTTGATACAGCCACCACTTATCTTCGGTTTGTTCCACGTTGTCTATGGAAATGATGAACTTGCCCAACCCCGGGTATTCCCTGTAGCTCACTTGGGCAATGCGGTTCAATACGTCGAAGACCGTGGTCCCAGCAAGGATTTCCACGTTTTCGTCCTTGAGCAACAGGTTTTCGCCCGGTTGTACCACGATGACGCGGATGGACACGCTGCCCACGATCTTTTGCTCGCGTGTCGCTCGCATGCTACCCAATTGAAATGCCGCAACGATTGCAACTACCACCAAAACCCCAAGGATGATAGCTCCGCCCTTCGTTTGACCACCCCTTATATCACCTGCGAGGTTTGGGTCTTCACCGCCGTTCGTGCCGCAACGGCGATCGGGACCTTAATCCTCACCAAGGCTTTACCCAATCCCACGAGCGGTGGAACGAAGACCAGCGAGGCGAGATGGTAAAGGGTGAAGGGTACTTGCAAGAAGTAAGTCATGGCTAGCCCGGAGGGAGTCTTGGGATACCACAGGATCCACGCCCCAAGGGCCGTCCAAACATCAAATGCCAAGATGGCGAGGGCCGCGGTGACGATCGCGCGGCGCGCGAGATGTCCGAATCTCTCAAAAATGGGGAGTCCCTTTCGCGTGGCCAAGAACCATGCCATGAGGAACCCAGGCCATGTGAAGACATAGATGGGGTGCAACCCCCACCCGAGGATGTCTAGCAAACCTATCGCCGAAATCGCCGCCGCCCCGTAGCAGAGGACCGATGGACCCCTGCGACCGGTTATGGTGAGGGAAAAACCACCTGCGACGACCAAGGCAGGGATTATCAGCTCGAGATTTGGGATCCCGAATTTGCTCAGGACCAGTTTGTTGAAAACTATTAGCGCAAGACACGCCACCGACAGTATCTTTACCCTCTCGGAGAGCGCTTTTTCAGGAGTCGTTGAGCTAAACATTTTTATCTATGGATGGATTATCCATCCAATATTTAAACGTGACGGCGGAAAAAGTTTTTCAACCAAAAAGCACTATGCCCCCATCCTTTGCTTCAATCGGCGCTGCTTTCTGCGCATGCGCTTCTTCAGCCACTTCCAACGCATCCTTCCCTTCTTCTTCCACTTGCGGGGTCTCTTTCCCACGTTGACACCGCCATGATTCTAAAGTTACGGGGCTAAAAGTGTTTTGACGCGCAGCAGGAACAATTCCTCAAACGGCAATTTTCGCCGCAGGACCTCCACCCGAAAGGGACGGAGCATGCGAAGGGTCCTAATGATATCCGACAGCGAGGATTGCACGAAGAGCGCGCGCCCGCGCTCGTTCAAGTGCTTCGGCAACCCGTCCAGAAACCTATCTATCACCGCCCTGCCATCCGGCCCGCCCTCCCACGCGCGGTCCAGCATGTCACCGATCGATTCCTCCGGGAGGACTGGCAGGTATGGGGGGTTGAAGACGACCAAATCGAACTTTTCACCGCGCACGGGCTCGAAAAGATCGCCAAGCCTGAAGTCTATCCTATCCGCGACGCCATGAGCTACGGCGTTCGCACGAGCGCACCTCAACGCCGCTGGGCTCACATCTGTCGCCACCACCTCGGCGCCAGCCTCCGCCGCCAGGATCGCGAGGATGCCGCAGCCCGTCCCGAGTTCAAGTACCCGTTCGCCTGCCCGTGCGTCCAAGTTGTCCGCGAGGAGGAAGGTGTCC
>JAWCKY010000099.1:0-16521 GCA_038851365.1 Hadarchaeales archaeon (SeqCode) | reverse complement strand
GAAAAGGTCGCCTTCGAAGTCGCGGCAGGGGCTGCTATAACCGGCGTTAGGGCGCTGACGTCGATGAAGAACGCGGGCTTAAACTGGGTCATGGACATGTTCATGACGCTCGTCTACGGGGGTGTCAGAGGGGGTTTCGTCATCGCCGTCGCCGACGACCCAAGCGCCCACTACTCCTCCAATGAGCAGGACACTCGCTTCGCTGCCTTCTACGGGGAGATACCCTGCCTCGAGCCAGCCGATCAACAGGAGGCCAAAGACATGACCCGCTATGCCTTCGAGCTATCCGAGCAGCTGGAGCTCCCCGTGATGGTCCGCTCGGTGACCCGCGTGAGCCACGCCTCGGGAGATGTGGAGCTCGGACCCATCGCCAAGATCAAGCGCCGTCCGGTGTTCGACAAGCACTGGAAGCTCCCGTATCGCTGGAACGTCTACGGCCCGCCGGGACCTGTCGAGAAACATCGGTGGCTCCATTCCCGTCAGCCGCTGGCCAAGAGGGCTGCCGAGGAGTTGCCTTGGAACCGGCTGGAGCTAGGGCGGAAGCCAAAGCTGGGCATCATCGCCTCCGGCATCGGGGCCAGCTACGCGCGCGAGGCGGTAAGGAGGCTTGGGCTGGACAAAAAGGTGGCGTTCCTCAAGATCGGCACACCAACGCCGCTACCCGAGCGTATGGTCTCGCGTTTGCTGAAGGCGGTCAAGACTGCGATCGTGGTGGAGGAGGGCGATCCGCTCGTCGAGCTTCTGGTGAGAGGGCTTGCGAAGGATGCCTCGCTCAAGGTCAAGGTGATCGGGAAGATGAGCGGCCACCTTCCTCCAGTCGGTGAGATAAACACCGACATCGTTTTGCGGGCTCTCGCCGAGGTGGCTGGCATCAGGTTGCGCGAGGATAAGGCGAGGGAGCGCGCTAGGGCGGAGGTGGGCAAGCTCGTCGCCCCACGCTCCTCCACCCTCTGCGCGGGCTGTCCCCACCTAGGCTCCTACTGGGCCCTAAAGCAGGCTCTGCGCAAGGTCGGGGGAAAGGTACCGATCATCAACGGCGATATAGGCTGCTACGAGCAGGGGGGCTACGGGATCTTCGCGAAGGAGGTAAAGCCCAAGGACACCGCCGAGTCCGTGCGCTACGCGATAGAGTCGCCGTACGAAACGCTTGACACCAACTACATCATGGGAGGGGGGATCGGCCTATTGCAGGGCGAATTCCACGCTGGCTACACAGATGGCGCCATAGTCGCGGTCGCGGGGGACTCGACCTTCTTCCACGCATGCATCCCGGCGGTGATAAACGCGGTCTACAACGGGGCTAAAGGGGTATTTTTAGTCCTAGACAACTCCTGGACCGCCATGACCGGTCACCAACCTCACCCCGGCACAGGGCTGACGGCGACCGGGGAGCCCGCGAAGCGGCTGCTTATAGAGGACATCGCCCGGGCCTGTGGCGTCGAATTCGTAAAAGTGGTCGACCCGTTTGACCTAGCGACGACCACGGCAGCGATAGAGGAGGCCTTGAAGTCCGGGGGGTTCGCGATAGTGATCGCCCGCCGCGTCTGCACGCTTCAAGCCCTGCGCCAGAAAAAGTTCGTCGGGAAACGAATTGTGGTCGACCCGAGTAAGTGCACTGGCTGCAGGCTGTGCGTGAGCTTCGGCTGCCCTGGCGTGTTGTTCAAGGGCGGCAAGGGCGGGATCGATCCGTTGATATGTAACGGTTGCGGCATGTGCGCCCAAGTATGCCCCACGGGCGCGATCAGCGTGGGTGAGTAGGGTGGACGAGGTCAATCTAATAATAGCGGGCGTTGGAGGCCAAGGCAGCGTGCTGGCATCTCACCTTGTCGCGATGGCGGCGATCGAGGAAGGGCTGCGCGCGCGGGTGGGCGAGACGTTCGGCGCTGCAATGCGTGGAGGCCCGGTTGCGAGCCACGTACGCATAGGGAGAAACGTGTTTGCTCCTTTGGTACCCGAAGGTGGCGCCGGGATCGTGGTTGCACTCGAGCCCCTCGAAGGGCTCAGAAACGCTGTGAAGTACCTCGCTAAGGGAGGTCTCTTGCTCACAAATACCCGGCCTTTGATGCCGGTGGACGTAAACATCGGTCGGGCTGAGTACCCAAGCATGCAAACTATCGAGGAGGCTGTGAGGAAGCTGGAAGGAAAAATCATCGCGATAGATGCGACCTCGCTCGCCCAGCAGGCGGGAAACGTTAGAACCGTTAATGTCGTCATGCTGGGCGCACTTGCAGGGATTGGCAAGCTCCCGATATCATCGGAATCCTTGAGGCGCGTCATCCGGGGGAACGTACCGAAGGGCACCGAAGAAGTCAACCTGCGCGCCTTTGAGCTGGGGTTAAACGCCGTTCGTGAGAAATGAAGGCAATGCAAACCCTCAGTTCTCAAGAACAGGCTCGTAGCCAGCCTTATCTCCATGAAACTGGATTAGGGTGGTGCTACTTTTCTAACCGCTTTTTTATTTCGGAGCGCAGCTTTTCCTCGCTGGGGAGTTCCCTCTCAGCCAAAAGCTCGCCATCCACAAATACTGCCGGCAACTTCACCGTCTTCCTCGCCCTCATGAACCCAGTAGTTGGCTGGATGGGATAGGGCTGACCCCGCTGATATATCACGAGCTCGACCTGCTCGCCGAGCTCCGAGACGACGCGCTTTGCCAGCTCCACTAGCTTACCGCAGAGCGAGGTGGGTGGCCAAGCGATGAAGAGCTCCACCCTGACCTTAGACATACAAATTCCTCCAAGGGTAATTCCACTCGTTCGAAAGATATTTTTCCTCCAACAGCGCCCTTGCCGCCTCCTCCTCCGCCTCGGTCAATTCGCCCTCGAACAATCCTTCGCCAAAGGTCCGGGCGATCCTAGCCGCGATCCTCCCCGCCAGCTCCTCAATGCCGATGCCCTTCCCCAACTCCCGCTCCAAGGTAGTCACTTCCACTCTGCTGAAGGGGAAGAGTTCGCGAATCAAGTCGACATCTGGATTCACCGCGACGACGCCATGGTGGAGGAGGTAACCCCAAAGGACGAATTGGGCACTTCCAGATACCTTCTTTCCGTCGACGCTTACCCCGCCGCTGCTCATCGGGCGAGCTCGAAGCCCAAGGTCCGCCAGCGCCCCCGCGATGACGGAATCGATGATCCAACGGGCACGCTGCACCTCTTGGGGGAGGCCCAGTCCGCCCTGCGCCGCGATCAGCGAGTAATTGAGGTTGCCCTCGTCCTGATAGATGGCACCCCCGCCTGAATTACGCCTGCAAACTGGGATACCGAGCTCTCTACAGAGCGTCAGGTTCACCCTATCGTGATTGGGGTTAAAACCAAACACCACGCACCTCTTGCCCCGCCAAAAGCAAAGGGTGTTGGGCGAACCATTTTCGAGCATAGAACGCAGAATGGCCTCCTCCACGGCGAGCGCCTCGACGGTCCTGCGAGGATGAAGCCACAACAGCCTCAAGCTCTAGCCCTCCTTGAAGAAACGGCAGCGCTTGCGCCTGCAATCCCTCGCTCTATCGGCGAACTCGCAGCGGCCGAGCGGGAGCTCAGACTTTAGATCGAGGCGGAGGGCTTCCCTCGCCATTTTCGAGCCCTCCGATAGCGCGATGTAAACGCTTGCCACACAGCACCTCGGGCCACCCTCACTTGCGATCGCTGAATTCGCCCGCGAAGCTACCTCCATCGCGAGCGTTCGCTCTTTATCCTTCATGTAGTTTGCGCCGAGGAGGGCCGAGAACGCCGCTCCAAGGCCTGCGGCGGCTCCGCATACGCCCAAAAAGCCACACGAGCCATAGGGGATTTTCTTCGTGAGTTCAATGAGCCTCTTGATGTCCTTTACCTGAGCCCTTTCGCCCATCATGTTTTTCGCCGCTACAAACATCGCCACCGCAACTATGGGATGGTGCTCAACGCCGTACGTCGGGACGGCGGGATGCTTCATCATCTTATCGGCGATCCTCACTGGATCAGCCTCCACCGCAGCGAGGCCGATTCTCTCGATCGCCTCCTCGGCACTGGCTAGCCTACAGCTCTCGCAGATGAAATGCTTCTCCTTGCACGCTACGTTGCTCGTGCCGACCTCGCCGCAGAAATAGCATTTGAGCTCCTTCAGCTCAGGCAATTCGTGCATCGGCTTATCGCAAATGGGACAGGTAAGTTCCACGGACTACCCTCCGTTCATTCTCGGCTAATGCGATAAGCTTTAATATATGAATTTTCATTCATCTGTGGGTTCATGCGATGATCTTAGACCTCTTGATAGCTGGACTGGAGGCTCTCAAGGAGTACATCGCGCTTCACGTGCTCACTTGTCTCATCCCAGCTTTTTTGTTGGCCGGAGCGATGGTCACCTTCGTCTCCAGAGAGACCATAATAAATTACCTTGGCGTTAACGCCGGGAGACTAACATCCTTCGCCATCGCGGCTGGAGCCAGCTTCTTCATCGCCGCCTGCTCGTGTACGGTGATCCCGGTGGCGAGCGGCATCTACTACGCAGGCGCAGGGATCGGCCCCGCTTTCATTCTCCTATGGGTCGCCCCCGCCGCGAACATCTTGGCGCTTGTCTATACCGGGTCGATCCTGGGCGCGGATATCGCGTTGGCCAGATTGCTCGCGGCCCTCTCGATGTCGTTCATCGTGGGCATAACAATGACCACCGTCTTTAGGGGGGAGGAACTGAAGCGAGCACTTGTCCCGCAAGAAAAAGGTGGGAAACTCATGGCCAAAGAGGACGTCATTCTACTCCTCCTGCTCATCGCTTGGTTGCTCGCCCCCAACTACTTGGTCAGAGGAGGAATCTACCTGCACAAGGTCTACCTCTGGGCGGTGGGACTTGTCGTCGTCGCCTTTTATGCTTGGGTCACGAAAGGCGGTGAAGAGATCAGGCATTGGCTCACGGAAACTTGGTTCTTCGTGCGCATCATCTTCCCCCTCCTCTTAGTTGGGGTGTTCATCGTAGGGATTATCGGTGCAGCGCTACCGAGGACATGGATCGAAACCTGGCTCGGCGGATCTGGTCTACGTCAATCCTTCCTAGCGACCTTGATAGGAGCGATAGCCTACTTCGCCACCATGACAGAAGCCCCCTTTGTCAGCGCTTTGATGAAACTCGGCATGGGGACCGGCCCAGCCCTCGCGCTCCTGCTCACTGGCCCGGGCTTAAGCCTGCCCAACTGGCTAGCCATCGCCAGGATCTTTGGGAAGAAGAAGGCGCTCGTTTACGTGCCAATAATAGTGATCCTCGGCACCATCGTTGGGGTGATTGCAGGGATGATATTTTAAAACCCATTTAAAACCAAGTGGAGGTGGTGAGGTGAAGATAGAAATCCACGGGCCGGGCTGCCCGAAGTGCCAAGCGATGAAAAAGAACGTGGAGAGGGCACTAAAGGAGTTAGGTTTAGAGAAAAAAGTCCAAGTCCTAGAGGTCAAGGATCCCAAGGAGATGACCACAAAGGGCGTGCTTTTAACGCCGGCGCTCCTCATCGATGGCAAAAAGGTCTCGGAGGGCACGGTTCCGAGCGTTGGAGATATCATGAAATTCCTGAAAGGGAAATGAAAAATGGGTGAGAAATACCCCTTTTCGTTTGTTTCGGCGCTGCCAGCAGCTCGAGGTGCCCCTAAGCAGCGGTAGCCTTAAGTTTCGGAGCTAAATAGTACGATGAGCTTGATTTGCGGGGTCGTTCGTTTGTTAAAAATAAAAAGTTTGACCGTCGAAACGGCCGGGAAAAAAGTGCTGAACAACATCGATTTGGAGATACCGGAGGGGGAGGTCCACGTCCTGTTCGGCCCCAACGGCTCAGGCAAGACATCGTTGATAATGTCCATCCTAGGTTTTCCCAACTATCGCGTCGTCTCCGGTGAAATCTGGTTCAAGGGAAAGAACATTACCAGCATGTCCATCGACCAGCGCATCAAGTTGGGGATTGGGGTGGCCTTTCAAAACCCACCCGCTGTGAGGGGCGTGAAGCTGGGCGATATCCTAAGCCAACTCGCTAGTGGCGAAGTGGATAAGAGAAGGCTTGCTGAATCGGTAAACCTTCCGCCCGAGTTCCTCGAAAGGGACTTGAACTTGGGGTTTTCCGGCGGAGAGCTCAAGAGGTCGGAGATCCTGCAAGTGCTGGCCCAGCGGCCGGATTTCGCTATCTTCGATGAGCCAGATTCTGGGGTAGACGTCGAGAATCTCGAGGTGGTGGGTAAGGCCATAGAGAATTTCCTCGATGGGAGGACGGGACTTTTGGTAACCCATATGGGCCACATCCTTCGCTACGTGGACGTGGACGAGGCGCACGTGTTACTGAATGGTACCATCGCATGTTCCGGGAGGCCTACCCAAATTCTCGGCCAAATCATGAGGGAGGGGTATAGATGGTGCGAAAGATGCCCGAGGGCAAGAAAGCCAAGATAACGGATGAAAGACCGCCCGAGTTGGATTTGGACGTCGAGGGCTTTTCAAGGGACGCCCCGGCCTGGTCACCATGTCCGCTCTCCGCCCTGCCTGCAGAAGTCATAAGGCGGGCCCAAGACGTGGGGATAAAGGTAGAGGGGGAAGAAAGGGCGGGGACGTATTTTCAAGTGGATCACTCGGTGATCTTTCGAGGGGTCCAAAGGGCTTTGGAGGAGAAGGCGGAGATAATCAGCACAAGGGAAGCCCTTCAAAAGTACGATTGGGTGAAAGACTACTGGTGGAAAATAATCGACGTCGACCAAGATAAGTATACTGCCTTAGCTGAGCTGAAGTGGGACCAAGGTTATTTTATCAGGGTGTTTGAGGGTCAGAAAGTCGATCTTCCCCTACAAGCATGTCTCTTCATCTCCAGAGATAACCTCAACCAAAACGTCCATAATTTGATAATAGCGGAACCCGAGTCGGAGGTCCAGATAATAACCGGCTGCACCATTCATCCAAGCGTCAGGCGCGGCTTGCACGTTGGGGTCACCGAGTTCTTCGTAAAAGAAGGTGCGAAGGTCACGTTCACCATGCTCCACAATTGGGCTCAGGATTTTGATGCCCGCCCCAGGAGCGCGGCGCTGCTGGAGGAGGACGCCACCTTCGTGAGTAACTACGTCTGCTTGAAACCGGTCAAGAGCCTTCAAATGTACCCCGCCGCATACTGTAGAGGAAATAACTCAAAGGCTAGGTTCAATGCGATCCTGTACGGAGTCGGAAATTCCCGTTTGGATATCGGATCCAAGGTGGTGCTTGAGGCCTCCGGCGCTAGGGGGGAGGTCATTACCAGAGCCTTGGCGTCGGACGGTGCACAAATCTACATCCGAGGTCTTTTGGTGGGGAAGAGAGGAGGTACAAAAGCACATCTCGAGTGCAGGGGCCTCTTGCTGTCGGACGATGCCCTCATCCACGCAATCCCCGAGCTCATCGCCAAGGCCGAAGGAGCTGAACTCTCCCACGAGGCTGCGGTCGGCAAGATCGCCGAGGATCAGATACGGTACCTGATGGCAAGGGGATTTTCGGAGGAGGAGGCCCAATCGCTGATAGTGAGGGGATTCATGGATGTACGCATCCTGGGGCTCCCCTCCGCGCTCGAAAGCGAGATCAGAAAAATGATCGAAATTACTACGAAGAGGGCTCTCTAAATGGGCCTTTTTCCAGCTCGTTAGCGAGGAGCGATATTTCCAGGGTGAGTTCATGCAGAAGCCGATCGATAACCAACTCGCCTTGCTCAAGTGCATAGCGGACGAAACTAGGTTTAAAATTCTGTTGATGTTGAAGGACGGCGAGCGCTGCGTATGCGAGATCTTCAGGGAGCTGGGAAAGGAGCAATCGCTGATCTCACACCACCTACGGATTGCCCGCAGGTGCGGGCTTGTGGAAGGGGTGCGCCAGGGGAAGTGGATTAGGTATAGATTGGCTGACCCAAGCATCGCCGAATTGCTAACAAAAATTGAGAAAGTATCCCGCAAGCTTCATGAAAAAACACGACGTAAGTAACTTTGATACCCACACCAAACTAACCGCTAGACTCCGGTGGAAAGATCGCTAGCTCATCCTTGTGCTTCAGCTTGGTGTGGATGCCGCGAAGCTGCTGTACGCGCCTGCCGTTGAGCAGGATGTTGCAGTGAGACCTCAGCTCGCCCGTCTGGGGATCGAGGATGGCCTCGAGCAAATCCGAATGACGTCTGCCCAGTTTCATCAGCAGGGTATCTATCGTCTCGTTCTCATCGATCGGCAGTTTTATCGTGCTCGTGCCAGCCTTCGCGCATAAGTCGCCGTGAAGTTTGATTACGACTTCCATGCAATCACAACCTCCCTAGGCGTTCAAGCTCTTCCGCCACGTCGCTCAACCCAAGTTCACCCAACGTTTGCTTGGTCGGCACGCCATTCTCGCTCCAGCCCCTCAATTTGTAATATTCATTCAACATTATTTCAAGGTTTGCTACTTGCCCCTTTCCCGGTCCTTCGGGCATGGGCTCATGAGTGAAGCGCTTGGGTAGCGTGTCGTGCCTCCTGTCCAGCCCCTCGCGTACGTTGAAGGCCCTCCTAAGGTTGCATATGCGCTGGGCTATGCGGTAGAGCTCCTCCAGCTTTCCGAATCTCTCCACGCCGGTGGCCGCCGCGGCTACAGCGGCAAAGTCCGGCATCCAGAATATGGGAGGCCAACCGCAGGAGTACCAGCACACGATCAAGCTATCGCGTATCGCGAAGGTGTCCTCCGCATCTTTCACGACGAGCGCTTTGTATCGTTCGCTGTACGGATCGCAAACTTCTGGTAGCTTGTCTCTGCCGTAACGCTTCGCCGCTGTCTCCTCGTAACCGAGCTGATCCACGGTAACGAGCGAGCGTAGGTGATCTGCCCCGCGAACGGATATCGCGTGCGTCAGCGCGACGCTTCGATGGGTACGGCCGTCTTGACCCGAGATCTCCAGCTTCTTGACGTGCATCACGTACTCCTCCCCCTTGCCCAAACGCTGTGCTGCCCGGTAGCTTCCCTCAGCGAGGACATCTCCGATCCCCTCCCGCTTAGCGATCTTCTCAATGAGCGCCACCATGACTTCGTGGTTACCCCAAGTAGGCTCCAGCCCATCGCAGTCTTGACGGCTGACCAGCCCTCGCTCGTAGCACTCCATCAGCCAAGCCACCACACAGCCCGCTGAGATCGCGTCCAAACCATAGAGATTGCACAATTGGTTTGCCTTGAGTATCGCGCCGAAATCGTCGATGCCACAGTTGGTGCCAAGCGAGTATATCCCCTCGTATTCTGGGCCACCGGAGATGAGTCCCGCGTACGGGCCCTCCTGTACCCTGTTCACTTTCTTGCACATGATGCAGCAACCGAAACACGAGCGGACCTTAGCGAAGTACTTGGCGCGGATGGTATCCGCCTGTAGTTTCTGAGCTCCCTCGAAGATGCCTGTTTGGTGGTTTCGCGTGGGCAGCTCCCCTATCTCCGATTTGTACGCGACCAATAGCGGCGTGCCGTACTTGGTCATCTCCCTAGCCTGTGGTTGATCCAACACGCGCCGGTGGGCCTCCTCCGCCAGCTGCATGAAACGCTCATCGTCGGCCACGCTCACCGCGCGAGAGCCCCTCACGGCGACAGCCTTCAGGCGCTTGCTGCCCATGACCGCGCCCATGCCCGTCCTGCCGACGGCATCTTGATAGTTATGCATGATGCAGGCGAATCGAACCAGCCTCTCGCCAGCTTGTCCAATGCATGCCACCTCTATTTCGCGGTCCCCGAGCGTCTCTCGGATCATATCCGTGGTCTCAGTCGTGTTGCGGCCCCAGAGGTCCCTCGCCGGTAGGAGCTGGACCTCATTATCGTCTATCCATAGGTAGACCGGCTCGTCGGCCCTTCCCTGCACTATCACCATATCGTAACCTGCGAACTTCAGCTCAGCGCCGAAGAACCCACCGCAGTGCGACTCCCCCCAGATGTCCGTCAACGGGGATTTTGCGTAAACCGCCCATCTGCCCGCGGTGGGCCAAAGCGTGCCCGTCAGGGGGCCCGTGCCAAAGATCAATCTATTCTCAGGGTCTAGAGCATCCATGCCCGGCTCGAGTTCGTCGAACAAGATCCTAGCGGCGAAGCCAGTCCCTCCAAGGTAGTTCAATGCCAGCTCCTTCGGGAGCCGCTCGACGAGTACCTTACGTTTGGTCAGGTCTACTCGCAAAATTTGTCCCATGTACCCTCCGAGTGGGTACGTCAGGACATCACCCCCTCAGCCCTTCTTCTCCTGAGCGACAGCCGTGAGCTCTTTAAGGCTCAACACGCCGGCGGGACAAAACTTCACACAGGCAGGATCGCCGCCGCACAGGTCGCACTTGATCGCGACCCCTTTGGAGGGGTGCAGGACTATGGCACCGAACGGGCAGGCCTCCACGCAAGCGCCGCAGCCAATGCAGGTGTCCTCGTCTACGAGCACCAGATCGTCGACCCTGCGGATAGCACCCACCGGGCAAGCCTCTTGGCATCTAGGCTTGACGCACTGAACGCAAACCACGGGATGGTCGGTGAGGGGCTCCTCCTTCACCACCCATATGCGCCCTGCTTTTAGACTATAGGTTCCATCGTGGGCATGTGCGCACGCCAAGGTGCACCTTTTACAACCCGTGCAACCATCGCCCACGTAGACTATCCTTGCCATTCACACACCGCAGTTTCACCTAGCGGTAAAGAACCGCAAACCTAAAAGGTTTTTCGGAGGGGATAACAGCAATAAATAGGCATGGACAAAATGAAACAAAGGTGTTGAGGTGGCTCAAAAGGTCGTGCTGGCTTTCTCCGGTGGGTTGGATACGAGCTTCTGCGTGCTCAACCTGAGGGAAAGAGGCTACGATGTGATTACCTTAACCGTCGATACCGGTGGGCTGAGTGAGGAGGAATTAAAATACATCGAAAATCGTTCGAAGGAATTGGGCGCTGTGAGGCACTACTTCGTTGACGCAAGGCAGGAGATTTTCGATGAAATAATTTCCTACATCATCAAGGCGAACGCGCTTTATGAGGGGAAATATCCCCTGATGTGCTCCGATCGCTACACCATCGCAAAACACTTGATCGAAGTCGCGAGGAAAGAGGGCGCCACCGCGGTAGCCCATGGATGTACAGGTGCCGGCAACGATCAAGTGCGGATCGACGTGACCGTGATGTGCTTGGCCCCCGATCTCAAGATAATCGCACCCATCCGCGAGCTCGGAATGACCAGGGCCCAGGAGGTAGAATATCTAGAGAAAAAAGGGTTCGAGGTAAGGGAGCTGACCAAGAGATATACGATCAACGAAAACATCTTCGGTCGCACGATCTCCGGCTCGGAGATAGATGAGAACAAGGAGCCAAGCGAGGAGGCCTGGGTGCTCACGAGGGTAACGAAGGAGGAACCGGAGTACGTCAAGATCTCCTTCGAAAAAGGTATCCCCGTCGAGCTAAACGGTAGAAGAATGCACGGGATAGAGATCCTCCAACAACTGAACACGATAGCCGGTGCCCACGGCTATGGGAGGGGTCTCTACGTCGAGGACGAGACGGTCGGGATAAAGGGCTTCCAAGCGTTCGAAGCACCGGGTTTGCTACTGCTCATCGAGGCCCATAGAGCACTCGAGAGGCTCGTGCTCACGCGCCGCCAACTCGCAGTCAAGGCCACGCTGGAAAATACGTATGCGGACCTGTCGTACCGGGGCTTATTTTACGAACCAGTCATGCGGGATATCGAAGCATTCGTGGACTCGACGCAGGAGTTCGTGACGGGCGAAGTGATAATGAAGTTAGAGCATATGAACGCGATTCAGGTGAGCGTTTCCTCTCCCTATTCCCTTGTACGCGAGGATATCGCGCGTTACGCGCAAGCCGCTGGCTGGAGGGGAGAGGAGGCAGAGGCGTTCATAAAATTGTATGGGTTACAACAGAAGATCGCGAGCATCAGAAAGACGGACAAAAGCTAACGAAGACCAACTAAAAAATCCCAAACCTTTTTTATGTGAACTGAATAACAACAACTCATAACAAGATGGAGGAGAAGCAAGATGTTGCGTGGCGGACGCCTCGAAAAAAAAGTAGACGAAATGGCCAGCAAATATACTTCTTCGATGCAAACCGACATCAGGATCTTCAAGCCCGTTGTTCACATCAACATGGCCCATACTATAATGCTCGTCGAGCGCCGGATTATCTCAGTCGAAGATGGAGCTGCCATCCTGCGAGCGTTGCATGAGCTTCACGAACGAGGCGTGGAAGCGCTGGAGCTGAAACCCGAGCTCGAAGACATCCATATGGCTATCGAGAAGTTCGTCGTCGGGGCAGTGGGTGAGGAAATCGGCGGGAAGCTCCACACCGCGAAGAGTAGAAACGACCAGGTGGCTACGGCAATTCGCATGACCTTAAGGAAGGACCTGCTCGAACTTGAGGCCGCGCTGTTGGGGCTCGTGAACAACCTGCTAACGGTCGCGGAAAAAAACGTCGATACCATCATGCCTGGCTATACCCACATGCAAATCGCTCAGCCGACTACATTTGCGCATTATCTCGTTGCCTACGCATCGACCTTCCTCAGAGACGCGGAACGCATTTCGCAAGCCTTTGACCAGACGAACTATTGCCCTATGGGCGCTTGTGCTCTAGCGGGCACGGGTTTTTCGATCGATCGGGTCCGCGTCGCGCGCCTGCTTGGATTCAAACGCGTGATGGAGAATACCATGGATGCCGTCGGTGCGCGAGACTTTGCGCTTCAAGCGATATCCACGCTCACGATCTTAATGATCAACCTAAGCAGGTTAGCCGAAGAGCTTGTCCTCTGGAGCTCGGCGGAGTTCGACATGGTTGAGATGCCGGATGAATTCGCCGCGACGAGCAGCATCATGCCCCAGAAGAAGAACCCCGTGGTAGCGGAGATCGCCCGTGCGAAGGCTGCGCGCTTGAGCGGTGATCTAATCGGTGCCTTATCGGTGATGAAAGCCCTTCCACAATCGTACAGCTTGGACCTACAAGAGCTGACCCCTCTGCTGTGGAATGCCGTCGATCAAACACTCGACAGCGTGAGGATCATGTCTAAGCTCGTGGGTGCGATCAAACCAAAACCGGATATAATGCGCAAGCGCGCCCAAGAGGGCTTCGCCATGGCGACGGAGCTAGCCGACCTTCTTGTCCGCAAGGCCGGGGTCGCGTTTAGGGAGGCGCACGCCGCCGTGGGGAGGATGGTGGCAAGGGCAATCGAAGAGGGTAAATCACCCGACGCTCTGACGCTGGACGACCTCCAAGCCGCATGCCGTGAGATCCTAGGCAAGGAAGTCCAGCTCACGGAGGACGAGTTCAGGTCCGCCTTTAACTTGGATAAATGCATCGAAGCAAGGGGTACCATCGGTGGACCATCGCCGAGATCCGTTAGGGAACAAATTAAACAATTGAGAAGGGCAGCGAAAAATCGAGAAAAGTTGAGAAAGGCGAAGGCTAGGGCAATCGAAAAGGCCGAAGAAAAATTGTTGAAGGAAGTGAGGAGGAGATTGCGTTGACTATCAAAGTCGCGGTCGTGGGGGCATCCGGCTACGCGGGAGGTGAGCTATTCAGGTTGTTGGTGGGTCATTCAGAAGTCGAAGTCGTCGGCGCATATGACATCAAAAACGTGGGGTCGCCCCTCTCTAAGGTGCACCCTAACCTCCGTGGGCTGGTCGACCTAACGATAGCTGAGCCTAGGTACGAGGAAATCGGCAAAAAGACGGACCTCATCTTCACGGCCACGCCCCATGGTGTCGCCATGAAGTTCGTGCCCAAGATCCTCGAGGGGGGCGCGAAGGTGATCGACCTCAGCGCCGACTATAGGTTCGACGATATAGCCATCTATGAGCGATACTACGTCAAGCATGAGAGCCCGCACCTCAAGGCCATCTACGGGTTGCCGGAGCTCTATCGCGAAAGGATAAAGGGTGCGAGGTTAGTTGCCAACCCGGGCTGCTACCCGACGGCAGCCGTGTTGAGCTTGGCGCCCCTGATCAAGGAGAACCTTGTGGACCTAGAGCACATAGTGATCGACGCGAAGAGCGGCACCTCGGGAGCTGGAGCGGCGCCGAGCGAGGCGACCCATCACCCCCTGTGCGGCGCGAGCATCCGCGCCTACGCGGCAACCACCCATCGTCACGGACCTGAAATAGACCAAGAGCTGAGCAAGCTCGCCGGGCGGAAGGTTAAGGCACACTTTACGCCTCATCTCATACCCATCGTCCGGGGCATCTTGTCGACTGCGCACGTCTTCGCGCGCGAGCCGATGTCCAAGGAAGAAGTGCTCAGGCTCTATCGAGAGTTCTACAAGGGAGAGCCATTCGTGAGGGTGCTGGATGATCTGCCGCAAGTCAACTTCATCCTAGGGTCAAACTATTGCGACATAGGAGTGGAGCGCGACGCCGAGGGCAGGAGGCTCGTGGTGGTCTCAGCCATAGACAACCTCGTCAAGGGTGCGTCGGGGCAGGCCATACAAAACATGAACCTGATGTTCGGCATCGACGAGACGAAGGGGTTGAAAGGGCCGCCGTTGCGCCCGTAGGTGAAGCTATGATCACCGTGCTCGAGGGCGGGCTGACGGTGGTCCCGGGCTTTTTGGTCGCGGGCGTGAGGGCTGGCATCAAAAGGCGAGGTCTAGACCTGATGCTTCTCGTCAGCGAGGACGGCCCCGTGCCCGCCGCAGGTTCCTTTACCGCGAACTTGGTCAAAGGTGCCCCCTTGCTCGTCACCGCCGAGCACCTTAAGGATGGCAAGTTGGCGGCCGTGGTGGCTAACAGCGGCAACGCCAACGCCTTCACCGGCAAAAGGGGCATCCGGGATGCTCGCCGCATGGCTCAGCTGACCGCCAAGCTGCTAGGTCTTCGGACGGGGGACGTGGCAGTGGCGTCAACGGGCGTTATAGGGGTTTACCTCCCCATGCGACGTATCGAGGCGGGCATAAGGGCGGCCGTTCAGGAGCTCTCCAACTCGCGCGAGGCGAGCCTGAACGCGGCAAGGGCGGTAATGACCACCGATACCTTTCCGAAGGAGATCGCCATCAGGGTCGACCTGGAAGACGGCAGGACGGTCACCATGGCGGGCATAGCCAAGGGCGCGGGCATGATCCGGCCGAGGATGAAGGTTGCCACCATGCTGGCGCTGGTGGTGACCGACGCCGTGATCACGCCTGCCGCGCTTAGGGTGGCGCTCCAACGCTCCGTCGACCGAAGTTTCAACATGATCAGCGTGGATGGGGATACCAGCACGAACGACATGGTGTTGGTGATGGCCAATGGGCGAGCCGGGAACCGCCCCATAACCCTAAGGCGCATGGATAAGATGTTCCAAGCGGGATTGGACTACCTGCTCCTCGAGCTAGCGCGCATGATAGCTAAAGATGGGGAAGGGGCGACCCACCTGATAGAGGTGAGGGTGAGCGGAGCTCGCAGTGAGGCGGACGCCAAGCGAGCGGCACTGGCCGTGGCCAGCTCGAACTTGGTCAAGGCCGCGGTTTTCGGGAGAGACCCAAACTGGGGAAGGGTGGTCGCCGCGCTCGGCTACTCAGGCGCCTCATTCGATCCCTCGAAGATCAGCTTGGAGTTCGCCAGCGAGCGCGGTCGCGTCACCTTGGTGGAGAGGGGCAAGCCGAAATCCAAGAGGGCTCTCGAGCGGGCAAGGGATGTGATGCGGGGCAAGGAGATCGAAATCCGGGTAGACCTCGCGGCTGGGAAGGCCTCGGCCATCGCATGGGGATGCGATCTCACCTACGACTATGTCAGGATAAATTCTCGCTACACCACGTAAACCGCCGACTTTTCGGAATCATTAACTTTAAATATATCGAATTTGATATCAACGACGATACAAATGAAAGACTTACACCCGTTCAAACACTGGATGAGGCACACGGCCTTTGCCCCCAAGGGTCTGCTTCGGTATTATGTCCTAGAGCTCCTCAGCACAAAACCCATGTCCGGCTCGGAGATAATGGAGGAAATAGAGAGGCAGAGCGGAGGATGTTGGAGGCCGAGCCCAGGTTCGATTTATCCCCTTCTCGCGTGGCTCCAAGACGAGGGCTACATACAAGAGGTGCCGACAAAGGAGGGCGGTAAGAGATGTTATTCACTCACGGATAAGGGAAGGGTCTTCTTCGAGGAACATCGAAGGATAAAGGAAGAATTCGACAAAAAGCTAAAATTCTTCGCGCCTCCTTTTTTCGGTCCTACTTGGCCTGACCTTCGCGCCGGAAAGATCGTCGAGCTGCGGGAAGCCATGAAAAGGCTGGCAGTCGCGCTTTGGGGGTTGAAGGGCAAGCTTGAGGAAAAACACCTAGAGCAAGCCTTGGGCGAAGTCGCGGATGTGCTCGACAAAGCTGCCCGAGAAATAGAGGAGATAGCGAAAAGATTTGGGGCAGAGAAATGACGGATGACATAATAAATGCGGTTGGGCTGACCAAGGTTTTCAACAATGATGTTGTGGCGGTGGACCATATCAGTTTCAGCGTGAGGGAGGGGGAGATCTTCGGCTTTCTTGGCCCGAATGGCGCTGGGAAGACGACTACCATCAACATGTTGATAACCGTAATAAAACCCACCGAGGGCCACGCCACGGTATGC
>JAWCKY010000098.1:0-7377 GCA_038851365.1 Hadarchaeales archaeon (SeqCode) | reverse complement strand
CATCACAGGTGGCCCTATGATGCCCGGCGAGTGGCGGGGGCAAAAGCTAACGCTCGTCGATGTAAGGGAGGCGATAGGGCAGGTGAAGGTGGGGAAGCTGACGGAGCTGGAACTGGAGGAAATGGAGCTGTCGGCCTGCCCGGGGGCTGGGTCATGCGCGATGATGGCGACCGCGAACACCATGGCGGCCATCGCGGAAGCGCTCGGCATGAGCCTCCCCGGCTGCGCGATGATGCACGCCACCGAGGCGGCGAAGCTCAGGTTGGCGGAGGAAAGCGGCAAACAGGTGGTCACGCTCCTTAAGCGAAGGATAAGACCGAGCGACATCATGACACCCGACGCGTTTGAAAACGCGATCGCCATCGACGTCGCGCTTGGGGGGTCGACGAACACGGTGCTACACTTGCCAGCGATTGCCAGCGAGCTGGGTATCCAGATCCCCCTCGAGAAGTTCGAGGAAGTCAGCCGCAGGGTGCCGTACATATGTGCTCTCAAGCCCGCCGGACCTTACACCGCGCTCGACCTCGAGCGTGCCGGCGGGATACCCGCGGTGATGAAAAGGCTTGAGAGCCTGCTGAACCTTAGCGTGCTGACGGTTACCGGGAGAACTCTCGCCGATAACATCGCTGGAGTAAAAATTCTAGACGACGAGGTGATAAGGCCGCTCTCAAGGCCGATCGCGAAAGAAGGCGCGATAGCCATCCTGCAGGGCAACTTGGCCCCAAACGGGGCCGTGGTGCGGCAAGTGGCGGTTAGCCCGAAGATGCTAAAGCACAGGGGGCCAGCGCGGGTATTCGATGGTTTGGAGAGTGCGCTGAGGGCCCTGCTGCAGCGCAGGATCAAACGCGGCGACGTCGTCGTTATCCGCTATGAGGGACCAAAAGGTGGTCCCGGCATGCGGGAGCAACACATGGTGACCTCGTTGTTGATGGGGATGGGATTGGGCGATTCCGTGGCCCTCGTCACCGACGGGCGCTTCTCGGGCTCGACGAGAGGACCATGCATAGGTCATGTCTCCCCCGAGGCCGCGGAGGGTGGCCCAATAGCAGTCGTAAGGGACGGCGATGAAATAGAGATAGATATCCCAGGACGGAGATTGGAGCTGCTCGTCACGGACGAGGAGCTCAAGCGTAGGCTTCAGGGTTGGAGCCCGCCGATCAAGAAGTTGAAGGGATATCTGGCTAGGTACGCGAAATCCGTCCAATCGGCCGATGTAGGGGCTGTCCTGCGATAAGGACTTAAAAGGGCTCGCGGCAAAAAGGTGTGGAGGTGAAATTAGTTGGTCAAAGCCGCGGTGATGTCCGAACCGGGGAAGTTGGAGGTTAAAAGCTTCGACCTGCCGAAGGTGGCGGAAAATGCGATGCTCGTGAGGATCAAGGCATGCGGCGTTTGCGGGACGGATGTGCATCTCTTCCGAGGGCACATGAAATCAACGCCGTTCCCGATAATACCTGGCCACGAGTTCTCCGGTATAGTAGAAGAGCTCGGCCCCAAAGCGAATGAGAGCCTTAACGTTCGTGGGGGGGAACTCCAGAGGGGCGATCGCGTCACCGTGGTGCCCGGTTTGCCCTGTGGTAGGTGTTATTACTGCCGCAACTTGCCCCATTATCCTAACCTCTGCACCAATCGTTTGATCTACGGCGTCTCTAGAACCTGCGAGCGCCCGCCGCATCTCTACGGAGGATACGCGGAATACATATACATCGAACCCGGCTCTTGGGCGTACAAGTTACCCGATGGCATGCCCTTTGAGGTCGCCGCGCTGGCGGAGCCGATGGCGGTCGCTACTAGGGCACTCGAACGAGCGTTCGCTCCCGGCGTGCCGTTTGCAGGCATGGGCTTTGGGGTGGGAGCTACGGTGGTAGTGCAGGGCACTGGGGCAATAGGGCTCCTCACCATCGCGGCGGCGAAGGTGGCAGGAGCTGGCAAGGTCATAGCCGTGGAGCGCGTGAAGCAAAGGCTGCGAATGGCCAAACGCATGGGAGCGGATGAGGTCGTGGACATGCGGGAGCTGAGGACACAGGAGGAACGAGTGAGGCGCGTGCTCGAGCTGACCGATGGCGTGGGCGCGGACGTCGTGGTCGAGTGCACGGGCGTACCTGCGGCGGTGCCGGAGGGATTGGAGATGGTGAGGCGAGGGGGAAAATATGTCGAGGTAGGGCACTTCACTGATCCAGGTGGCGTGGAGATCCGACCGCACGTCATCTGCTACAAGGACATGGACGTACTTGGGAGCTGGGTCTACCCGCTCACCCAGTTCCGGGAGGCGCTAGCGGTACTCAACTCGGGTAGGTTTCCCTTCAAGGATATCTTCACTCATAGGTTTAAGATCGAGAATGCCCTAAAGGCGATCCAAGCGTCGGAGAAGGGAGAATGCATCAAGGCGATGATCGCGCCCTAGGGCTTTAAGGTAAATGAGATGTTGGTGATTGAAAAACCTAGAGGTGATATGGTGGGTGAAAGGGTCGAAGCGGTCCTCAGGATCCCCTTGGCTTTCCTTTACGGCGTAATAGTCGGCGTATGGGGCTTCGTGGTTGGCATAGCGACGGTGATCCACTGGCTCTACACGATCATCCTTGGTAGAAGGCACAAGGGAATTGCCGGATTTACGAATAGGTACATAACCTACGCATACACCGTCTACCGCTATCTCTGGCTCACGACGAACGAGAGGGCGTGGCCCTTTGGCGAAAGGGGACCGAGTGAATTGGAACCGGTGAAGATGGGGCGATAAGGGCTATCGATTTACCTTAGCTTTCGATTCTCGCAGGCGCCGATCTTATGGGCTATTTGAAGTACCTCCGCAAACGGTCTAAACCCAGTTCCCCTAACCTCTGCCTCACCAACTTCTTGAGCTCCGGGATCCCTTCCCCAGTTTTGGCTGAAATTGGGACTATGATATCCAGCCATTGACGCCAAGGGGGTGAGAGACCGAGCTTATCGCAGATATCGTCGAGCAATTCATCTCGTTCCTCGGGATAGATCAGGTCTATCTTATTCGCCGCCACTATGGGGTGAAGCTTGAGCTCTTGTAGGAAGTGGAACATCTCGACGTCGATCGGCACATATCCCCTGCGCCTCCAGCGTTCGACGATCTCACCGAAGGCACGAACATCCAGCACCTGAATCGCAAAGAGGATGTTTCGCCTATTCATTTCTAAGTAGCGAACGATCTCGGTTTTTACCGCCTCCTGCTTGGCCCTGCTCACGCCAGCCATAAAACCGAAGCCGGGCATGTCGACGATCTCGAGCTCGCCATGGGGGTAACGAAGTATCTTTCGCGTTAAACCGGGCCTCCTGCCCACACGAACGCGCTTGCCTGTGAGGCTTCTGATCACGCTTGATTTGCCCACGTTCGAACGTCCGACGAGCACTATTTCCATGACGCTCCACCATCTCTTTAATCATTGTTTCATATTATCCCGTCTTTTGCTGCTTTTTGTTACACGTGTGTGTGAATTGTGGGTGGCTAGTCTCGATGGATTTTGACATACGTGTGTCTCTGAACAACGTGGGCTATCGAGACTAACGGACTATAGACTAGTGAGGTCGTGACATACGTGTGTCATGGAATTGATGCCGAAAAGAGATGTTGGTGAGGCTCGATGTGCGCTGGACAACGCCATAGTGATTTAAATCAAGCGATGCTATCGAAAGGCGGGATGAGATGCAACCGATTCATCTAGGTTTAATCCCCGACGGGAATCGCAGGTGGGCCCGAGCACATGGCCTGGAGCCATGGCAGGGTCACGAGAAAGGGGCCAAGGTTATGGAGGAGTGCCTCAAATGGTGCCTGGAGGAAGGGATACAAGAGGTGAGCGTCTACGCCCTCTCGGCGGAAAACCTGATCAAGCGTCCGGAGGAGGAGTTGAGGAAGATCTTCCAGATCTTGGCTGAGTACTTGGACAAACTGTCCAAGGACGAGTTCGTCCACAAGCACGAGGTCAGGATCAGGGTGCTCGGGCGGACGTACAAGCTACCAGACTATGTGCTCGACGCGGTTCATAGGGTCGTTAAGGCTACGAAAAAACATACGAATCACTTCCTCAACATCTTGGTCGCCTACGGTGGACAAGACGAGTTGCTAAGGTGCGTCCAGATGGCCAGTAGGAGCAGGGTGGGAAGGATCACCAAGAAACTACTGGAAAAGTTCCTTTGGGTTTCGCGGCCGGTGGATCTCGTCATCAGGACAGGAGGTGACCGTAGGCTGTCCAACTTCTTGCCATACCAATCGGCTTACGCGGAGATAATTTTCGTCGATAAATATTGGCCGGACTTCACCCGCGAGGACTTCAACCGATGCTTGGCCGAGTACAGGCAACGACAACGAAGGATGGGCGCCTAATTTTTAAATCGTCTCCAACCTACATCGATGGGGTTTGAATGGCCGACATCGCGCTCACCCATGCGACGGTGGTGACGATGAACCCGCGCCGCGAGATCCTGCTAGACGGCGCGGTGGTGATCGAGGGCAACCAGATTGTAGACGTGGGTAAAACCTCACAGGTGATGCCACAGTACCGCGTCGACTTAGAGCTGGACTGTGCAGGGAAGCTCGTCCTGCCCGGTTTCGTCGACTGCCACGTCCACCTCGCGCAGGCCCTCCTGCGGGGCTGCGCCGATGACATGTCGCTCATCCCTTGGCTTCGAGAACGGGTTTGGCCGCTGCAGGGCACCTATACCCCCCGTGAGGGTAAGCTCAGCGCCAAGCTCTGTTGCCTGGAGATGATAAAATCCGGGACTACAACCTTCGTAGAAAGCGGCCTACACAGCAGGTACGGGTTCGACGGAATCGCCGAAGTCGTTGAATCCATCGGCATCCGCGCGGCCCTGTCGAAAAAGCTCATGAACGTGAGCGGCTACGCCGACCAGCCCGATGCCATACCGCCTAGCATGGTTGAGGACGGCGAGGCCACGATGAGGGAGGCGCTCGCCATGATAAGGAAGTGGCACGGGAAGGCCAACGACAGGATCCACGTCTGGTTTGGTCCAAGGACGCCTGGCGCATGTACCGTCGAGTTCTACCAGGAGATCGCGGAGCGAGCTAGGGAGTACGGCACGGGAGTGACGATTCACCTAGCGGAGGTCAAACAAGATGTAGAATACATGCGCAAGGAGTTCAACATGACGCCCATGCAGTTCATGAGGCATTGTGGCTTGGTGGGCAAACATGTCATTTATGCGCACGGCGTCTGGTTACCCAACGAGGATTTCCGGATACTCCGCGAGACCGGCGGCACCGTCTGTCATTGTCCGGCGAGCAACCTGAAGCTGGCCTCTGGCGTAGCCCCGGTGGTGAAGATGTTGGAGGCGGGCGTCAACGTGGCCTTAGGTTGCGATGGGGGCCCGAGCAACAACTGCTACGATATGCTGAGGGAGATGAAACTGGCAGCGATCGTACATAAGGGCTGGCTCTTGGACCCCCAAGCCCTGCCAGCTGAATCTGTGCTCGAGATGGCCACGATAAACGGCGCGCGCGCCACCCTTTGGTGGGATAAGCTGGGATCCCTCGAGCGGGGCAAGCTCGCGGATATCATAGTCGTGAACCAGCGCAAGCCTCATCTCGTGCCCGTGCGTAACCCCATCTCAAACCTCGTCTACGCGGCGAGCGGGGAGGACGTCGAGACGGTCATCATAGACGGCAAGTTGATCATGCAGGGGCGAAAGGTCAAGACGGTGGACGAGGCCAAGGTCGTCGCGGAGGCGCAGGAGCTTGGTTTGGAGGTCGACCGTCGGTTGGGATTAAACATAGGCCCCAGGTGGCCGGTGATCTGATGGGGTTGGACAGCTTCTTCCAGCCCTCGAGCGTGGCCGTGATAGGGGCTTCGAGGGAACCGGGAAAGCTTGGGTACGAGATCCTACGCAATATCGTCGAGGCTGGCTTCAAGGGTGGCCTATACCCCATAAACCCGAAGGCGGACGAGATTTTAGGGCTCAAGTGCTATCGCTCGGTGAAGGACGTGCCTTATAAGGTGGAACTCGCGGTCGTGGTGGTGCCAGCGCGCTTTGTGCCCTCGGTCATGTCGGATTGCGCGGAGAAGGGCGTGCGGGCTGCCGTGGTGATCTCGGGCGGTTTCGGCGAGAGCGGCGCCGCCGGCGAAGAGCTGGAGCGCCAAATGCTGGAGATCGCTGGGCGCGCTGGGATCCGCATCATTGGGCCAAACTGCCAAGGCGTCATCAGCACCTCGGCTGGTCTATGTGCGAGCTGGCCGCTTGTCAGAGTTCGTGGCCACATATCCGTGATCTCGCAAAGTGGGACGATAGGCGCGGCGCTCGCGTGCTGGGCCGCTCACGAGCAAATCGGCATCGACAAGCTCGTGGCACTGGGCAACAAGTGCGACGTCGACGAGATCGAGCTCCTGGAATATCTAGCTAAGGACCCGCGGACTAAGGTGATCGCGCTCTACATAGAGGGAGTACGAAACGGCCGAAGATTCCTAGAGGTAGCGAGTGCCGTAACTCGAGAGAAACCGCTCGTGGTGCTCAAAGGAGGTCGCACGACCAAGGGCGCGGAAGCCGTACTTTCTCACACCCGCTCGATCGCCGGCTCGGATGCGATCTTTGACCTGGCTTTCAGACGGGCGGGCGCCATTCGGGTCTTCGACGTTGAGGAAATGTACGATGTCTGCAAAGGCTTCGCCGGCCTAACGCCGCCAGCGGGCCCCAACGTCGTCATGGTGACGAGCTCAGGTGGATCGGGGATCTTGGCCACGGACGCATGCGAGGAGTTAGGCTTGAACGTGATCGAGCTCCCGGCGAACGTTCGCCACTCCTTGAAGGAAAAGCTACCCCCCGAGTGCGTGCTGCGTAACCCTCTCGACCTAACCGGCAGCGCGACCTCGGCTTTGTACGACGAGGCGATAGCGGTCATATCCTCGAGCGAGGAGGTACACTCGATAATCGCAATAGTCGGCGACCCGATGCCGGGGATCGCTGAAATCATGGCCAAACATTTTCATGGCGGCAAGACGCTTGTGGTGGTGATGTTGGGCGGCGGAGATGTGGAGCTGGAGGAGCGCGCAAAACTGCAAAAGATGGGAATACCCGTGTATTCGAGTCCGATACGTGCCGCGCGTGCGCTGGCGGCGTTAACTCGGTACGCTGAGATGAGAGCCGAACGAATGGGGCAAAATTTAAAACCCCGAGCTCCAACGAATCGAAGGCTAGGTGAGTGAGTGAGGATTGAAGACATCATTGTGGAGGACTCACCGGGTAAACGCGTGCTTTTGATGGGCAATGAGGCGATCGCGAGAGGGGCGATAGAAGCGGGCATAGGAGTGGCGGCTTCTTATCCTGGCACGCCCGCATCCGAGATCCTCGAGACGCTCGCCTTAGCCGCGCCCAAGCTTGGCTTTCACGCCGAGTGGTCGACCAACG
>JAWCKY010000097.1:0-7684 GCA_038851365.1 Hadarchaeales archaeon (SeqCode) | reverse complement strand
GAGCCATGATGGCGGTCAAAAGCGGTAAAAATCGTGGGCCCAAAGAATTATTAAGGTTTACAATTGTCAACTAAAAGGGGGTCCCAGATGGCATTCGAGCTAAAAGGTGTCAACGCGGCGTTCACCACGCCTTTTAAGGAGGATGAGTCGCTTGACGAGGAGGCCCTGCGCAGGGACATCCAATACCTCGTCGAGTCCGGCGTGCACGGGCTCGTAGCCTGCTCGACGCCCGGCGAGATGGTCCTCATGAGCGAGGAGGAGAGAAAACGCGTGATCCAGATCACGGTGGAGGAATCCAAGGGTGTACCCGTGATCGCGGAAGTGGGCTGCGCTAGGACTAAGGACACCATCGAGCTCGCCAAGTTCGCGGAAGACGTCGGAGCCAGCGCTGCGATGGCGATAACGCCTTGGTTCTTCCCCCAACATCCCCGCGGCCTACGCATGCATTACGAGATGCTCGCCGACTCCATCGATATCCCTGTCATCATCTACAACTTACCGAAATACACTGGGGTGAAGCTGGACCCCAGCTTAGTCGATGTCCTAGCCTTCCACCCAAACATCTGCGGACTTAAGGACACCAGCGGTGATTTGGTCTACTTCCAAGAGCTGATCGAGAAAGCCGGTGACCGCATCAACTTCGTCTGCGGCGCTGACGAACTAATCTTCCCCGCGCTTTGCGTTGGTGCGACGGGTTGCATAGCTGCGATGGCCGCTTGCCTTCCACATATGGTGCTGGATTTGTATAACTCCTTCTTGAAGAAGGACTACGAGCGCTGTAGGCAGATACAACTGAACTTGGTCAGGTTGAAGAACGAGTTCAGGAAGGTACCTTATCTCTACGGGCAAAAGCTCGTCCAGACGTGGATGGGCAGGCCCAGCGGGCAGACTAGGATGCCCTTGGGTCCGATCACAGGCGTGGAGCGCGTGCTGCTGCGGAAGGGCATGAAGAAAGCGGGTCTGATCTGAGGCGGCTGAGATGTACGGATGGGCCGGCAAGCTGCTAGAGGTGGACCTGTCGGCGGAAAGGATAAAGGAGGCGGAGTTGGACGAGAAGCTAGCGCGGACGGTGATCGGTGGCCGTGGGCTTGGTGTCAAGCTTCTCTATGAGAGGGTCGGACCTGAGGTGGACCCATTTGACCCCGAAAACTTGCTTGTGTTCGCGACCGGGCCCCTCACGGGCACGTTAGCCCCCACCTCCGGAAGACATTGCGTGATTACCAAGTCGCCGCTGACTGGGACCATATTCGACTCGAACTCTGGAGGTCATTGGGGAGCCGAGCTAAAGTTTGCCGGAGTGGATGCCATTGTAGTGAAGGGTCGGGCTGAGCAGCCGGTCTACCTGTGGATACACGATGGAGAAGCGGAACTAAGGGATGCCTCCGACCTGTGGGGCATGGGAACGCATGCCACAACAGATGCCATCCTCAAACAAGTGGGTGACAGTAGGGCGAGCGTAGCTTGCATAGGGCCCGCGGGCGAAAGGTTGGTGAGGATAGCAGCCATCATAAACGATAAATATCGTGCGGCGGGCAGGGGGGGCGTAGGCGCGGTGATGGGGAGCAAGCGTCTTAAGGCCATAGTCGTGCGGGGAACTAAGCCTCCGAAGATAGCCGACGAGGGATCTTTTGGTACCTACGTCAAGGAGTGCCAAAAATTGCTAAAGGAAGATCCGGTTACTGGCACGGCCCTACCGACTTACGGCACCGCGATATTGGTAAACATCATCAACGAACATGGAATATATCCGACGCGCAACTTCCAAACTAGCGTTTTCCCGACGGCTGACAAGACCAGCGGGGAGACGATAGCCGAGACGATATTGGTAAGGAAAAAGGGATGCTTCGCGTGCCCTATCGCCTGTGGCAGGGTGACAAAGGTCGGAGAGCTGGAGGGCGAGGGTCCAGAATACGAGACGCTTTGGGCTTTCGGCGCTCAATGTGGCGTCGATGACCTTGGAGCCATAGTTGAGGCCAACAACCTGTGCAACGACCTCGGCCTAGATACCATCTCCATGGGCAACACCATAGGCTGTGCAATGGAGCTGAGCGAGAAGGGAAAGCTCGATGGTCCAAGGTTTGGCGACTCGAGAGCGATAGTGGACCTCACTAGGGCGACCGCAATGCGTGAAGGTCTGGGCGATAAGCTGGCGGAGGGGTCGGCGAGGCTGGCGAAGGGGTGTGGGCTCCCCGAGCTCTCGATGTCGGTGAAGGGCCTGGAACTGCCAGCATACGACCCCAGAGGTGTTCAAGGTCAGGGTTTGGCGTACGCCACGAGCAATAGGGGTGGCTGCCACCTTCGCGCGTATATGATAGGACCGGAGATACTTGGAGTACCGAAGCTGATGGAGCGGTTCTCGACGAGTGGAAAGGCAGAAATGGTCATAATATCTCAGAACTTATGCGCTGCCGTGGACTCGCTCGTGCTCTGCAGGTTCTCGATGTTCGCCCTCGATGCGGTGCAGTACTCGAAGCTGCTGACCGCCGCGACCGGCATCGAGTTCACCGATGAGGACCTAATGACGGTGGGCGAGCGCATATGGAACCTCGAGCGGTTGTTTAACCTGAGGGAGGGCTTCAGCGCGAAGGACGATATACTGCCCAAGCGTCTCATGGAAGAGCCAATACCCGAAGGTCCATCCAGGGGCCGCAGGTCGTTGGTGGCGAGCATGCTCCCCAGCTACTATGCCTTTAGGGGGTGGACCCCCGAAGGCGTGCCTACCCAGGAAAAGCTTAGGGAGCTTGGCCTACTCGAGTCCTAGCCTTTTTAGGGAGCAAGTTAAGTAAAATTTTGGAACTCACATGAAGTCCATGCAGGCCGCCGTCGATGCGATACTGAATCATATCAGGGAATGCTGCGAGAAGCTCGACCTAAGACAGGTCGATGCCGCAGTTCAGGGGCTAACGTCGGCCGAGCGAATATTTGTGGCTGGAGCTGGGAGGTCGGAGATACTCGCCAGGAACTTCGCCCTCAGGCTCCAGAGGTTGGGTTTAAGGGCCTACATCGTCGGAGACGTCGCCCCCGCGATAACCGCTCGCGACATGTTGGTGGCCATCTCCGGCTCAGGCGAGACCGATAGCGTCACCTCGATCGCCGAGACTGCCCGAAAAGTGGGAGCTAAGATCTTAGCCGTGACCTCGTTCCCCCAGTCGACTTTGGGGAGACAGGCTGACTTCGTCCTCCACGTGGCAGGTAGGGAGAGGCCTTGGGAAAGAGGGTCCTACGTCGAACGCATGGTGCACGGCGAGCACGAGCCTCCCTCGCCCACCGGCGCACTTTTCGAAAGCGCATGCTTTATTTTGCTCGAGGGACTCTGCGCCGAGATTCTCGAGCGGAAGGGGGCAAGAACCAATGACAGAAGCAGATGAGCTGAGGACCGCCCTCGATGAATTGCTCGGGGGCTCCAAGCTGGCGCTGGAAGGTGTAAGAGAGGAACAAATCTCAAAACTCTTGGAGATGATCTTCAAAAGCCGACACATCTTCGTCGTGGGCGCTGGGCGTTCAGGGCTGATAGTGAAGTCATTCGCGATAAAGCTCGCGCGCCTTGGGTTCGACATCAACGTCGTGGGGGAAACTGTTCTGGCCCACCCAGAGAGGGGAGATTTATTGATTGCGGTATCCGACTCAGGTGAAACCACCTTCACGGTCAAAGCAGCGAGCATTGCTAAGCGACTCGGTACCAGCATCGTCGCGCTTACCTCGCGTCCAGAAAGCACGCTTGGTAAGGAAGCAGATGTCGTGATCACGCTTTCCGGTTGGAAAGAACCCCCTCTGGGGGAAGGCAGGACGGAAGAAATGAGCGATAACGCGCTCTCGCCGGCCTCGACCCTCTTTGAGGTATCCGCGATGATATTTTTGAATTCCATCGCAATGTGCCTCCAGAAGCTCAAAGGACGAAAAACCGGTGACTGAGGGTGCAAATAACTATAAAGCTTTTCGCTACCCTCCGCGAGGCTGCAGGACAACGTTTGTTGATCGAGGAGGTACCCGAGGGGAGTAGCTTGGGCGATGTCGTGCGTAGGGTATGTGAGAGGCTTGGACCGGAATTCCGCAAACAGGTCCTAGATGAGCGAGGAGAGCCAGTGGAGCGGGTGAGGATCCTCCTCAACGGGCACAACATCGTATTTTTGGGGGGCTTTGCGGCGAGGCTAAAGGAGGGGGATGAGATTGCGATGTTTCCGCCCGTGGGCGGAGGCTTTTAGCATCCCAAGAATTTCTTTATGGCTTTAAGACCGATTTCCTTGAGCTCCTCCGCCTCTTCCGCCGTCCTGCCCTCAAGCACCATCCGTGCCTTGGGCTCGGTACCGGAAACTCGGATGAGCAACCAGCTGCCATTTCTGCGGTTTACCCGAATCCCATCGATCTCTAGCACGTCTCTAATGTCCCTGACGTGATCGAGCAGGTAGCTTCTGACGGATCGCATGAACTCGACCTTTTTCTCGTCGGGGCAAGCGAAGTCCTGCGAGTACATGGGATAGTCCGGCACAGAAAAGGAAATGATCTCGGATAGCGGCTTTCGCTCGACGGACATCAACTCCAGCAATTTCGCGGCGGTGAACACACCATCCGCCCAAGGGCCAAATTCTTTAAACACGAGCTTGCCGGGTTCGCCCGCAAAGACCGCACCGTGCTCGAGCATGGCGACGTGAAAATCGCCGAGCGCGGTCCTGACGGTCTTGCCCCCCGCTTTCGCCACGACCTCCTCTATGGCGACGGAGGTGTTGATGCTCGTCACCACCACGTCACCCTGGCGCTTGACCGCTCGAGCGGCGAAGAGGGCCAGAAGCGCGTCGTGCTTTATGAAGTTGCCTTGTTCATCGACCACCGCTATCCTATCCCCATCTCCATCGTGGGCCATCCCAGCATCGGCGCCAACCTCGCGCACCGTGTGCATGAGATCGCCGAGGTTCCAAGGCTGGGGCTCCGCGGGTCTCCCGGGGAAGTGCCCGTCGAGATGGGAGTTCATCGTCACGACCTTGCACCCGAGCTCGCGAAGGAGGATGGGGGTGACGAGTGAGGCCACACCGTTCGCGCAGTCTACGACTACCTTGAAACCACGCCTGACCTTCACCGCCTTCTTGATCGCCTCTATGTATGGAGGGATCGCGTTGTAGCGCTCCACGCTGCCCAGCGAATCCCAAGTCGCGCGTTTGGGCGCCTTCTTTAACACTAGCTCCTCCAGCGCTAGCTCGTCCTCGTCGGTGAACTCCATGCCGTCACCTCGATAAAAGGCGATGCCGTTGTCGGGCGGGGGGTTATGAGAGGCGGTTATTATCGCCCCCGCACTCGCCGAGAGCTCCCGCGTCGTAAAGGCCAGACATGGCGAGGGCGCTAGCCCGATGTCGACGACATTGCAGCCACCCGCCAGAGCACCGGCGATAAAAGCGTGGCACAACATCTCGCTTGAGGTGCGAGCGTCTCGCGCGACCACCACCTTGCCCCCGCCAACGTGCGATGCCAGCGCCATCCCCAGCCTCAACATAAGCTCTGGAGTCACCTTGGTCGCCACGGGGCCCCTGATCCCCCTTGTGCCGAAAAGTTCCTTCGCTCGCATGTTATCGCCACAACGATTTGGTTATCCCCAACTCCCGCAACTTGGCCCTCATCGGTCTGCCCCTTCTGTCCCAGCCACGGAGTTTGTAGTACTCGCTGAGCATCAGCGACAAGTCTCTTTCCGTCAATTTGATGCCCTTGCAGGGGCCATGCGGAAGAGCTTCCTTCAACAACCTGAGTGGCAAGGTATCATCTTTTCCGGAAATACCATCGCGGACGGCCAACGATCGCTCCAAGTTATATATCCGCTCCCCCGCCTTTAGCACGTCGTCGGCCTTGAAGTTCCAGCCGGTCGTGACCATCATTATCCTAGCCATCTCCCTAGCACCTATCACCCGCGAGCCCATGACGCAGACGCCTATCGAATCCACTGCAGCACGTAGGTTTTGAAGATCGAACACCAGTTTAGCCTTCCCCTCCGTCGAAAACCTGTCGTACTTGCCTTCGAAGACCTCCGCCGCTAGCGTCCAAGCCTTCAAGTGGCACCCCCCTCGGCAGGCCGTAGCATATGCCAATCCCATGCCCCAAGCACCCCTTGGATCATAGGCGGGAAGCTCCAGACCCTTTACGTGCATCGCGAACTCCTCCGCGCCCCCTCCTATGCGCTTCGCTGCCTTCCGAACACCTTCCGCCAATAAGTCACCTATGCCCTCGCGATAGGTGATCCTGCGCAAGAGCTCCGCAAAGACCTCGTGATTGCCGAACCTTAGCTCCAGCCCATCTACCTCGCCCTTGTTTAGGAGTCCGCGCTCATAGCACTCCATCGCAAAGCCGATGACGTTACCTGCGGAGATGGTGTCTAAACCGTAGCGGTCGCAGAGAAGGTTTGCCGCAGCTATGGCGTCGAGGCGATCCACGCCGCACTGTGCACCAAATGCCCAAAGCGTCTCGTACTCTGGGCCCTCTACCACGACGCCAGCGAATGGGCCCTCGCCGACGACGCTCAGCTTGCCGCATGCTATCGGACACGCATAGCAGGCGGTATCCCTCTTCACCAAGCCCTCGCGTAAGCTGGAAGCATTTATTTTACTTGCTCCCTCGAACACTCCCTCTTGAAAGTTCCTGGTTGGCCATAAGCCTCCCTCGTTGACCGGGTCGACGAATTGGGGCGTACCCCACTTGGAGAAGTTCTCGACCGCTTGACTTCGCTTCATCTCCGCCATGAGTTCTCTAGTCAGATCCATCAGCCCTTCTTCGTCAGCCACTTCCACTCTACCGTGACCCCGTACGGCGACCGCCTTCAGGCGCTTGCTGCCCATGACCGCGCCCATCCCGCCTCGCCCTAGCGATCGGAAATCAGCCTGGATGCTGGCGAACCTCACAAGGTTTTCGCCAGCTGGACCTATGCGGGCGACGCGGACGCGGTTGTCCCTGAGCTCTTTCCTTATCATTGCCTCCACCTCATCCGTGGTTTTGCCCCATAGCTCGCTAGCATCGCGTAACTCTGCCGCACCATCTTCGATGAGGAGCCAAGTTGGTTCCTTTGCCCTGCCGCGAATTACCAACCCATCATAACCCGCGAACTTTAGCTCGGCGCCGAAGAACCCCCCTGCAGAGCTGCAGCAGTAGAACCCGGTCAACGGAGACTTAGTTACTGCCTCCCAGCGGGCACATGCCGGCAGCGGCGTTCCGACCGCGGGACCCGTTATCAATATCAGGACATTCTTCGGCGATAGGGCATCAACGCCTTCCCCGAGCTCTTTATACAATAAAGCTGCCCCGAGCCCGCGCCCGCCTAAAAATGCGCGGGCGAGTCGTTCGGGCGTGGGATAATCCTCGAGTTTTTTCCTGCTCAGGTCAACGTATAATAACTTGCCTGTGAAACCGAACATGGGATCCCAGCTTTTTTTCATTTCGCTTCAAAATAAAAATGTCGAGACACGACTCGAAAGGCTTTAATTTACCATCACAAGGCTACAAACGTGGTAAGATGAGGGTTAAACTATACTTTGCACCCTTTTGTCCCTACTGCAAGATGGCGAGGGACTTCTTGATCCAACATGGCATTGACTTCGAGGAGATCAACGTGCAGGAAGACCATGCTGGAGCACTCGAGATGATCCGCAAGAGCGGTCAAACTGGCGTACCCGTCATCGATATCGACGGAAAAATCATAGTCGGCTTCGATAGG
>JAWCKY010000096.1:0-3361 GCA_038851365.1 Hadarchaeales archaeon (SeqCode) | reverse complement strand
CACCGGTTCGGGTCCGACCAAGATGTTATACTCGCTTAAGTCGGAGTGGACGAGCTCGGCGTCGTGGTAGAGTTTTTCGACCGCATCGATTAGCTTCCTGAACGCGGCCTCTGGATCCTCGGGTGGGGAATCCTTCATTCTGGGGTAGGGTATGCCATCCTCGCCGATGAACTCCATCGCGAGCACATTTTTGTCGAAGTCTATAGGCTTGGGAGCGGGTACTCCGGCTTTGTGGGCCCGCTGCAAGTTTTTGAACTCCCTAGAAACCCAGGTGTAAATTATCTTCCTCCGGTCGCGGCCGAAGCTGGTGAAGCGAGGATCGCCCACCAGGTATCGATACATGGTCTTGAAGTCGGAGGTCGCTATGCGGTAGATCTTAATCGCGACGTAGTTTCCCTGCTTATCCACGGCGCAAAAAATGTTCGCCTCCTTGCCCGTGCTTATGGCGCCGTAGAGCGCGTCGAACACGCCTCGATGGATCATGTAGTAAAGGGTTATCATAGTCGTGTGGTCGAAGACGCCGGCCATTATCTTGTAGAGCTCGGAGTCCTTCTCGAGCCTCTCCAGCTTTCGCCGCTCCAGCTTGCGTAGAAGGGCTTCGAAATCGGCCGGCAAGCGAGCCACCTAGCTCAAAAGCCCTCTCTTCGTGAGCCACTCCACTTGGGTCTTGGTGTAGCGATAGACAATGTCCCCCTTTTCATCTCCCTGAACGTCCCAGGGGCGCACGATCACGATGTCGTTCTCGCGGATCCAAAGCCTCTTCCTGATTTTTCCAGGTATCCGACATATCCTCGTGTGACCATCCCTGCACCTCACGCGCAGGCGATCGAAACCGACCATCTGCTCCACCGTGCCCAATACCTCCCCGGCCCTAGGCAATCGTAGCTTCTCAAGCTCCTCCTCCGGTGTTTTTGGATCTGGGCTGGTCACTCGGATCCCCCAAGCTTTCTGTCCCAGAGTAAGCGGTTGACCCCGTTCAGCATCGCTTGCACGCTGGCCATGATGATGTCCCCGCTCGTGCCTCGCGCGGTGACGATGCGCTTGCCGTCCGTCAGCTTGACGACGACGTCCACCACCGCGTCCGTCCCGCCCGAGATGGCGTCCACGTGATACTCCTGTAGGCGGATGTTGGACATCCCCTCCACGACCTTCCTTATCGCGTCGACCGGCCCTACGCCCAAGCCCGACTCCGTCACCTGTTTGTCCTCGAACCTCAACCTGACGGAGGCTGTGGGGGTGATCTTATTGCCGCTCACCACCGTGAGCTCCTCGAGCTTCACCATCTCCTCAAAGGTTCGGCCCATCACCGCATCGACGATCGCGCGAAGCTCGGCGTCCGTGACCATCTTGCCCCTATCTCCCAGCTTCTTCACCTGCTCGAATATCTCCCGAACTTGCTCCTTCGTCGGCTCCAAGCCCATGCGTCTGAGCTCGTTCTCTATCGCGTGCGAGCCTACATGCTTACCGAACACCAGCCTACGGTGGTGGCCGATCATCTCCGGCGCAATGGGCTCATAGGTGAGCGGGTGCGCAAGAACGCCAGCCGTGTGGATGCCGGCCTCATGCGAAAATGCGTTCTCGCCGACGATGGCTTTCGTAGGGGAGATCGGCATGCCCGTATGGCGTTCGACTAGGCGGGAGATCTCGTAGAGTTTTTTGAGTTGAATTCTCGTCTCCACATCGTAAAACTGCGTGAGCGCCAGCACTACCTCCTCCAGCGCGGCGTTGCCAGCTCGCTCCCCCAATCCGTTTACGGTCACGTGTACCTCCTGCGCGCCGGCCCTGACGGCGGCGAGGGTATTTGCCGTCGCCATGCCGAAGTCGTTGTGGCAATGGGCCGCTACGGGCACGTCGACCGCTTGGACGATCTCGGCGAACAGCTCGTACGCGCGCTCGGGCGTCAGGACTCCGACGGTGTCGCATACACAAACGCGATGGGCACCCTCCTTTATGCCATCGAGGAAGATCTCCTTAAGGAACGCCCGGTCGGAACGGCTCGCATCCTCGGCAGATAGTTCAACCGTAAGGCCATGCTCTACCGCGTACCGCACCGCGTCGAGTGCCATCTCCCTCACCTCTCCCCTGCTCCTCCTGAGCTTGTACTGGAGGTGCAGGTCGGAGGTCGGGACCACCAAGTGGATGCTGTCCACGTCGCAGGCGAGGGCCGCGTCGATATCGGAGCGCAGGGCGCGGGTGAAGCTACATATCTCGGCGTTGAGGCCGGCGTTGGAGATCATCTTGATCGCTTGCCGCTCTCCCTCGGAGGTTATCGCTGACCCAGCTTCTATGATATCCACTCCCAACTCGTCGAGGGCCTTAGCTATCTCCAGCTTTTGTTCGGGCGTAAGGGCTACGCCGGGCGTTTGTTCGCCGTCGCGCAGGGTAGTGTCGAGTATTTTTATCGACCGCTTCGACATACTCATGCCCCTTTTGTCCATACTTATACTCCTTGAAAGGTATTTTAATGTCCTACATCAGAAGCTGTTTGGTGGGTCGAGTGCCGGAAGGTATTTTCGTCAGCGATTATGCCAGACACGTAGCCAGCGAGCTGAAGTTGCCGAGGAGCGTTAGGATATTCGACACCACGCTCAGGGATGGGGAGCAGACGCCCGGCGTCTCCTTCACCCCCGACCAGAAACTGCTCATCGCCCGCCAGCTCGACAAGCTCGGCGTGGACACGATCGAGGCGGGCACGCCCGTGTCCTCGGAAGGTGAGAGGAAGGCCGTAGCTGCCATCGCCCAAGCCGGCCTGAACGCGGAGATATGTGCGCTGGCGAGGCCGGTCAAAGAGGACGTCGATGCGGCACTCGACAGCGGAGTGGACTGCGTCCACATCTTCATCAGCACATCCGATCTACACCTCAAGCACATGCTCAAGATGACTAGGGAGCAGGTGCTCAGGAGGGCGATGAAGTACGTGGAATACGCTAAGGATCACGGGGTAACGGTCGAGTTCTCAGCCATGGACGCGACTAGGACCGACCTTGAGTTCTTGAAGAAGATATATCGAGCCGTGGTGGAGGCTGGGGCCGATCGTATAAACGTCCCAGACACCGTGGGCGTGATAACCCCGCGAGGCATGTACTACCTCATAAGCCAGCTGAAGCAGGTGGTGGAAGTGCCCATAAGCGTGCATTGTCACGACGATTTCGGCATGGCGACCTCCAACTCGCTCGCGGCCGTTGAGGCGGGGGCGGAACAGGTGCAGGTGGCTGTTAACGGGCTGGGCGAGCGCGCGGGCAACGCTTCGCTGGAGGAGGTGGTAATGGGAGTATCCCCGAAGCCGAAGGCTCTCCGCAGCCGCACCCCGGCTCCTTCCACGGTAGGCCGAGACTGAACGAGGCGTTTAATCGGCCGAATG
>JAWCKY010000095.1:0-2725 GCA_038851365.1 Hadarchaeales archaeon (SeqCode) | reverse complement strand
GAAGACCTCGGGCTCGTCGGCTATCGATTGCTTGCCCGCGGAGGTATAGGGCACGTAGGCTGAGACGACGTTTACGAAGAGGGTCAAGGGGGCGGTCGCGATGTCCACGCCGTACCTGCGCCAGTCTATGCTCTTCGCCGCGAGCGTTATCGCACATCCACCTTGGTCGAACACGAGCGGCGCGCGGTTGGCGAACCTTATTAGATCTAAGCCTTCCGCCTCCACCTCATCGCTACCTTCCTTCCTACCCGCGCTGCCCCCGTAGGCGATGCCCGCCTCGACGATGAAGGGTATGCCGCCACGGTAGACCTTTGTATCTGCCGCATGCCATTTTCTATGTTCGCCGCCCCAATGGGCCTAAGGCCGCTCGTCGGAGGGGCCATGAACTTAATTTGCTTGAAGGCGGAGACCAATCTTTCTGCCTCCTCCCAGGTCAGCTCCGAGGGCCTCTTGTTGAAGTTTACGCCGGAGAGCTTTCGCGCCTCCTCCGCCTTACGCTTGGTCATCCTAGAGAGCTCCGAGATCAGGAAGCTCGAGATGGTCCTGCTTTTCGTCCTCTTGGCCAGCGCCAGCAGGTCATCCGCCGTCACCCCCCACGGGTGGGGAGACATTGGCTTCGGTCGCTCGGGCACCTCGTCGGTGGCGCGCTCGAAGACCGTCAACTTGCCGTCGGGTTCAATGAAGGTGATCCTGGCGTGGGGGTTAGCGATCGCGGTCATGCGGAGGTAGTTGTAGGGTCCATAGCGGGAGCGCTCGTACTTGACCTCCTTGAGCTCCAGCTCGACCTTGGTACCTCGCCAATTGCCTTTCAGCTTTTTACCGTTCATCACCCTGCCCTCGTTTTTATCGACGTCGATCATGACGTCCGCGCACACTATCTCACCGTTGCCCGTCGAGGTCACCACCTTCGCGGGCCTGCCGCTCGTTATTTGGCCGAACATAACCGCCCCCACGATCCCGATTCCCTGCTGTCCACGGCTCTGCATGTTTCGGTGAAGCTTGGTACCGGCGAGCATCTTGCCGAAAACGTGGGGGATGAACTCCTCGGGTATACCGCTCGCGTTGTCCTCTATTACCACCTTCAAGTGCTCGGGATCCTCGTCTACCCTTCTAATTGCAACTGTGAGGTCGGGAGGAATCCCCGCCTCCTCCGCGGCGTCGATCGCGTTGGTGACGCCCTCATGCACTACCGTCGTCAAAGACCTTATCTTGCCGGTGTAGCCGAGCATGGCGGCGTTTTTCCTGAAGAACTCGCTGACGCTGTGCTCGCGGAAGTCCTTGAACAGTTCCTCGGCAAGCGTCTTCATCTCACCCACATCCACCCAGTTCCTTGTCCGAGTTTTAAATGCGTTTGGTGGAGAGGCGACCGAAAGTGGCTATCGTCGCCAGATCTCCCTCTCGCGCCTCTTGGCCTCCCTCCGCTTTCGCTCGAGGAATTTATAGACCGCCGAGTGAGGGGCGCCCCTCAAAAGCATCATGACCGCTTCCCTCGCCACCGCAAGCTGTTCAGGGTCGCCTATCAGCGCGACGGTCTTGCCAAACACCGACACACACGCGCCCGTGGTCTCCTCGATTATCCTCCTCGTCCTACCACCCTCACCTATCACCCTCCCCTTCAGCCTGACCAATGCCTTCTCGGAGCGTCCGCTGATGTCGGTGATGTCGATCACCTCGAGGTATTTATTTTCGTCGAAGAGGTTAAAGGCCCGCTCCGAGCTGAAGCCTCTTGCTATCGCGTTCAACACGTCCCTAGCCCGCAACGCGCCGAGCGGATCCTCGCCCACGGACTTTATCGTTATCTCACCCGTCTCGCTGTCGAAGGTAATCTCGGTCCCCGTCCTACGTTCGATCTCCGTTTTAACCTTCCCGCCTTGGCCTATAGCTACGCCTATCCTCTCCTTCGGCAATTTTATTCGCTGCTCCATCTCTACCTGCACCCGGATTTGGATATGTCCTCAAATACCATGCTGCCGGACGGTTCGACCTTTCCAGCGTACTTACCTCCCAACTCATCGTATCCCTTGCTTGCCGCCCTGTCCATCACGTAAAACAGCAGCTGGCAGATCCTCATCCCTGGGTACAGCTTAACGGGCGAAGGATTCATGTTCAAGATCTCCAGCGTAACGGGTATCGGGCCCTTGGAGCCGGACCCAGGGTTCACGTGTCCCGAGGAGATATGAATGAACACCCCCATTCGAGCGATGGATGACCGCCCCTCGATAGAGGCCACGAGATCGTTCGGGACCGCGATTTTCTCCATGGTGACGCCCAGCACGAGTTGTCCCGGCTGAAGGATGAACGGCTCCCCCTTTGTATCGATCAGCTCGGTATTCTCCTCGATGGATCTCCTGTCGTAGGGGTCGACCAAGTTCGTCGCCTTGAAGATCCTAAATTTGCTGCCTAGCCTGAGATCTATCTGGCTTGGCCCGATCAGCTGGTCGTCGAAGGGCTCGACCAATATCTTTCCCTGTCTTATGTACTCTCGAATTCGATCGCCCGAGAGTATCATCCACATCACTCCAAAAACCCTACCAGGCGCTTACCATAAAGGTTATCGTCCGACGCCCGATCGACCCTTGATCTCGGAAAAGAGCTCGATCGGCTCCGGGGTCTTCACCCCAAGCTTGCGGAAATAGTTGACGAGGTTGCTGAGGTCCCTCAACAAAAGCTCGTCGGACATCGGGTTGGCGATATCCGTTGCCATCGAAAAATCTATCAGCACCGG
>JAWCKY010000094.1:0-12187 GCA_038851365.1 Hadarchaeales archaeon (SeqCode) | reverse complement strand
GATGACAACCCTGCCCTTCCCATCCCTAATCGTGGCCCGCGCGATCGCTGCCTTCCTCCTTCCGACGGCTAGGACGACCTTCAATTCTCACACCTAAAACTTTGCTCCTAGGTGTTGGCTAAGTTCCCCCACTCTAATAAACCATCCGGTGCGGAGGCGGCTGAGGTGGGCGTCGGGGATGCTCTCGAACTTCATGTCCTTGAGCTCCGGGGGCACACCCGTGTAAACCCTGAGGCGGCGGTATGCCTCGCGGCCCCTGGGCTTGTCGAACGGGAGCATGCCCCGCACGGTCAGCCTCACGAGCGCGTCCGGGCGTCGCGGGTGGAAGGGACCCTTCTTAGGGTTCACGAGGTTCCTGATCTCCATCCAAGCGTCGTAGGCCTTGAACGTCGCCTCCCTCTTGCCCGAGATCACCGCCCTCTCGGCGTTCACTATCGCCACCCTCTCGCCCTCAAGCAAGCGCTTGGCCACGAAGCTGGCCATCCTGCCCAAGATCAAGTCGGTGGCGTCGATGACGAGCATCCTCTCACCCAATTATCACCACGTTTTTTCCCTCGGGGTTTTGCTCGAGCAGCTGTTGAATGGTGAGCGCTTTTCCGCCCGCCTCGAGGATCTTGCGGCGAGCGGTTTGCGAGAACTTGAACGCGGCCACGCAGATGGGGCGGTCGAGCCTTCCGGCACCCAGGACCTTGCCCGGCACGACCGCTATACATCCATCCTTACAATGGCGATTGAGGTGGCTGAGGTTGACCTCCGCTCGGCTGCGGCGTGGCTTGGAGAGCCTCTCCGCTAGGTCGCGCCAAAGCGGCGAGTTCGTCTCCTTCCCCTTCGAGCGGAGCTGGCGCAGCAGCTTGCGCAGGATGGGGTTAGTAGGACCTGTGGGCCTGGGCATCTTCGACACCGCCTCAGCTTTCGACACCTTCTTTGAGCACATTCTAATAAGCTTACCCTTGGTGAGGCCAAAGGTAATTTATCGACGAGGCGAATATTTCTCTGGCGAGCGGATGTCCCCCGCGATCAAGTGGCTCAAGGACCTCATCCCGCCAAAGCTCGCGAGCGAGCTGGAGCCCCCTGCGTTGAGCATCGAGGTAGCTAGGGCTCCCTCCAGCTCCCTCTGCCTGTTGTGCAAGGGAGGCCGAATGCTCTGCGGCAAGCTTAGATGTCCAATCATAGCTAAGGCCCAATCGCTGGCGAGGTGCAGCGCCAGGATAGAATCGGAGAGGATCGAGGGGTCGACACCGCCTGGCGTGTACGTCGGCCCCATGGTCCCCCCCTACTTCGGCGACACCTCCATCTTGGACGAGCCCGAGCTCTGGGTAGGCAAGACCATAGACGAGATCATAGACTACCGCTTCTCACTGGTGAGGGGCAAGGTCAGGGCCAGTGTCTTCGACGCGCCATCCGGCGAGGGGACGCTGGGCTTGCTCCAGGAGTTGGCGATGAGTACCAGCCCCATAGACTCCGAGGCGGTGTTCGCGAGGAGGCCACGAGGTGTGATCACCCTAAGCGAGGACACGCCGCCCTTTGGTCCGTCCGCCCCGCTTAAATCCTTCAGGACGGCGGAGGTAAAAGTGGATAGGAGGATAGAGAAGGCCTTCTACGATCGAGACCTGAGGGCGACGGAGGCGGTGGTGGACCTCTACTCGGAGGGAGTTTCGGTCACCAAGATCCAGCGTGCTTTCAGCTTGGGCATGTTCGGCGTGAGATCTAGGCGGAGGCTCGTGCCCACGCGATGGAGCATAACCGCGGTCGACAGCATTCTATCGCAGGCCCTCATCGACGAGGTGAAGCGGTACGACACCATCGACGAGTATCGCGTCTACTCATTTGAGAACCTCGACAACCTCTACGTGGCGATACTCATGCCCGAGCGGTGGAGCTTCGAGTGGATCGAGTGCTGGTTCCCGGGTACCACTTGGAACCCCGACGTCGGAGCCAGCCCCGCGATGATGGGGGACCACGAGTACTACTGGGGTCGGACGACTTACCCCGACGTCGGCGGGTGCTACTACGCTTGCAGGTTGGCGATAGCGGAGAGGCTCAGCGGCGAGCGTAGGCAGGCGTCGGCGCTCGTGCTTCGCGAGATCCACCCGGGCTACATCCTACCCGTGGGCGTCTGGAATGTGCGCGAGAGCGTCCGCGCGATGCTTAGGGCAGAGCCCAAGAAGTTCGAAGACTTGCAGGCCGCTTTGAACTACGCTTGCTCGAAGCTCACGGTCCCCCTTCGGAGGTGGATCGAGAGCAGCGAGCTGCTGAAGCGGGCGTTGTTCCAAAGGAAGATCACGGAGTTCTCACCATGAGCGTCGAATATTCGTCGATCACCTGCAGGACCGCGCTCTCGCCGAGCAAGTTGCCGGGGCTGAAGTATTCACTCAACCCATACGTGGGCTGTGAGCACGGCTGCATCTACTGCTACAGTAGGTCCATCTTCAGGGACAGGGAGCTCGCCCTGCACTGGGGAGAGTTCGTCAGGGCGAAGCAAAACATCCCGGAGCTTCTCTCGCGAGAGCTCGAGCGCAAGCCTAAGGGAGTCATAGGGCTGAGCACCATTACCGACCCCTATCAACCCCTCGAGGCCAAGCTAGGGCTGACGAGGAGGTGCTTGGAGGTCCTCTCGAGGCACGAGTTCCCGGTGTCGATCCAGACGAAGTCCGACCTCGTGCTCCGCGACGCGGACTTGGTGAAGCCTGGAAGGTTCGACGTGGGTGTGACGATAACTACCATGGACGAGGATCTCGCGAGGAAGATCGAACCTAAGTCGCCCAGCCCCGATGCGAGGGCGCAGGTGGTGGAGGAGTTCGCCTCGCGGGGCGTGGAGACGTGGGTATTCCTCGGCCCCATCATACCTGAGATAAACGACGACGCGTCGAGCATTGAGCGGGTGATCGAGGTGGCTAGGAGGAGCGGAAGCAAGCTCATGTACGACAAGCTGAACCTCAGGGCTTGGGTGCTGGAGTCCATCGCGCCCTTCCTCGAGAAGGAGAGACCAGGGCTCGTCGATCAGTTGCCCTCGCTTCTCGCCGCCGGGTCCGACTACTGGCGCAGGATCTCATCGCTCATCGAGGGCCTCTGCGCAGAGCGAGCCATCCGCTGCGAGCCCGCCTTCCCCAGCTGGGCGTGCGAGCTCCCGTCCACGAGGCAAACTACGCCAACCAAAAGGTAAGATGCTCGACCTTTTCCCCGTAGAGGCGACTTTTAAAAAGTTTTGGACGATTTGGGGCAGGAAATCGACGAAATCGGAAGAATCGAAGATTTTTGAATGGCCAAAAATCTATTGAACGAACGGTTTTTGAAGAATTGGTAAATATCTCTTCTTAGAAACTATGGACGACAGCCGCGCGAGGGCGTGGCTAAAAAGAGGTGGGAAAAGATGAGGAAGGCGATACCCGCGTTGGTCGCGATCGCGTTGGCGCTGGCGACAGCCGGGGTAGCGCTGGCGCAGACTAGGGATACACATGGCTGCGCGGAGAACAGACCTCCTCTGTACTGGCGCTGGTGGAAGCGAGGGCCACATCTCAGGGAAATCTCTCCCGCGCTCGAGGTGAGCGAGGAGTTCCAGCAGAAGGTGATGGAGATAGCCAAGGTAGATCCCGATGTTCAAGAGCTTCTGGACGCGGGTTACGAGAACGTGGGAATAAAACCCATCATAAAGGCGACGGTTCAGGGAGACGGTGAGGTGAAGCTCAGGGCGAGCAGCGCCATACTAATGCTCCGCAAGGAGGGAGGCCGCGCGATGGTGTACGTCGACGTCGAGGCAGAAAAAGTGACCAAGATAGTGAAAGTCGAGTGGACGGTGATTGAGAAATCTTAAGCGGCAGAGCGCAAATCTGGGAGCCGGTGCTGGTATGCCGTACGCGCGATCCCGCCGGAGGAAGCGCGAGACCTTCAGGCTATGGGCGGCGCTGACCTTGGTCGCCGTCGCCGCCTTTCTAGCAGGAACCATCTTCGGCTTGGAGGTGCTGAGTCCCACTCGCCACCCCCCGATTTCCGGCCACGCTTGGACGACGTCCACGCAGGAGGCGTCGGTAAGGATAGCCGCCGTGCGCTCCGATGGGCCGGGCGTCATCTGCGGCCTAACGGTCACGATCAAGCCGGGAACGGGAAGGATCTTCACCGATACCCGTCCCCTCGTCGGGCTGGACTTTCAGGATTCCGAGAGGATCGCCGTTAAGGTGGCGGCTAGGCTCACGGACGTCGCCCTGAACGAGAACGGTGGCTTCGTCGGCGCGGACGTGTTCTTTGCCGTCTCACCACCTGCGGAGGGCAGCGTCACGATTCAAGCGGTGGACGGGCCCAGCGCTGGCGCGGCGATGACGGTGGCGATGATTGCGGCGATCGAGAACAAAAAGGTAAAGGAGAACGTGATCATAACCGGCACGATTCGAGAGGACGGGAGTATAGGCCCGGTGGGTGGGATCTTCGAGAAGGCGAAGGCAGCGAACGACTTCGGCGCGGAGCTCTTCCTCGTCCCCAAGGGGCAGAGCGTGGTGGTCATGTACAGGGAGGTCGTGCGCCAAGCGGGGCCGTTCAGGTTCGTGACCTACGAGCCGGTGGTCGTCGACCTGAACTCATATGCGGAGAACGCGGGCTGGGGCATCCGCATCCTGGAAGTTTCGACCATTCAAGAGGCCGTGGACCTCATGCTCGAGGCTCGCCCGACGATCGAGGGCGGGCTACTTTAGCGTTTGCCGCCGTCGTCTCGCATCGAGGCTCTCGATTTATTAGCGCGGACGAGATTATAACAGGGGTTTAATGCGGATCATGGTGGTAAATCCCATCACCACGCGCGAGTTCGAGTCCCTAACCAAGGACGAGTTCGAGGCAGCCGCGAGAGCCGACGTCGAGATCGAGGTAGTGAGCTTGGACGAGGGTCCGCCCTCAATAGAATCGCGCTACGAAGAGGAGCTGGCGGCGAGGGACATCCTGAGGAAGGTCGAGAGGGCGAACGCGGAGGGCTACGACGCTGTGATCATAAATTGCTTTGGGGACCCAGCGGTGGGCGCTGCTAGGGAGATCTCGAAGATCCCAGTCGTCGGACCGGGTGAGGCTTCTTTTTTGCTTGCGTGCTGTTTGGGGCAAAATTTCTCCGTCGTAACGATGGTAGACAGCTTGGTGCCAGTGGTGATCGAAAACCTAAGGAGGCTAGGTCTTTCGAATAGGTTGGCCTCGATAAGAGCGCTTGGGATACCCGTGCTCGAGTTGATGGACAGGGCGAGGGTCAAGTCCGCCCTCTTGGAGATCTCGAAGAAAGCGGTGAGGGAGGACCGCGCGCAGGTAATAGTCTTGGGGTGTACTGGGCTAGTCGGGTTAGCGGCGGAGGTTCAAAGGGAGCTGGGAGTTCCGGTCGTGGACCCAGCTATAGCCTCCCTAAAACTCGCTGAGGCCTTGGTCGACATGAAGCTATCCCCCAGCAAGGCGGCGTACGCGAAGTATTCGGAAGGGGCTAAAATAATTTAATTTAGTGCCGTTGGGAAATCATGGCTCCTTGTCAATGAGCCGGATGACGCAACCAAAACTATAGGAAAAATTTAAATAGTTTCAATAATACTAATGTTTTTGTGGAAAAAGAGAAAATAATTCCAAGGGAAATACTCCAAAAAATGGAAAAATGGCTAGATCGCCCAGAAGCCTTCGCCATAAAGGGTCCGAGACAGTCTGGAAAAACTACGCTACTTAAACTACTTTCGGAAAAAGTACGGGGAAAAACGGTCTTTCTGAACTTCGAGGATCCAGACATCTTGGAGTCGTTCGAAAAGGACACTAAGGGATTTATAAAGAGCTTTATCTCGGGACCTGAGCGCCACTACTTCCTAATGGACGAGTACCACTACGTCAGGGACGCCGGAAAAAAGCTTAAGCTCCTCTACGATACGCTTGAGCGGACGAAGTTCATCGTGACCGGTAGCTCTTCGCTGGAGCTCGGGGAGGGGATGGGTCGCTTCTTGGTAGGGCGGGTTTTCTTCTTCGAGCTCCTCCCCTTCAGCTTTAGGGAGTTCCTGCTAGCGAAGGACGAGAGGCTCGCCCGCATCCACCAAGAGGAAAATGCCCTACTTAAAAGCTTCCTTTTAGGCGGAGAAATCGAAGTCGGCGAAGATGTTCTAGGGAGGGAATTCCAACAACCACTCGTAGAGTATCTGACATACGGGGGATACCCGGCTGTGGTGACGGCGGAGGATGCCGAGACGAAGAGGGCCATCCTGAAGGGAATTTACGACACTTACATCTCAAGGGACGTTGTCGGGTTCCTGAGATTCAAGGACGCCTTCAGGTACAGGGATACCGTCAAGGCGTTTGCGGCCTCTCTCGGTGGGTTGCTGAACTACCACGAGCTTTCCTCCGAGGTCGGAAGCTACTTCAAGGAACTCAAGAGGATCGTCTCCATCCTCTGCGAGACTTACATCCTGTTCCTCCTCAGACCTTTCTTCAGGAACCCGAGGACCGAGCTGAGAAAGACCCCCAAGGTTTACTTCTTTGACCTCGGGCTCAGAAACTATATCATCAATAACTTCAACCCCTTAGAGATCAGGACGGATGTGGGGGAGATGATCGAAAACTTCGCCCTGCTGGAGCTCGTGAGAATGTTTCCGGATGGTTCGATAAACTACTGGAGGACGATAGCTGGGGCGGAGGTGGATTTTGTGATGAGGATAGGGGAAGACATGATCCCCATAGAAGTGAAATATGGGAGGATCGATGAGCCGAAGATTTCTAGGGGTCTCCGTAGCTTCATCAAAAGCTATTCCCCTAGGCGGGCGCTCGTCCTGAGTAGGGAACTTTGGGCCATAAGAAAGGTGGGGGGGACCGAGATCCTTTTCGCCCCGCTCTGTTATGTCTGAGTCCTCGGCAAGGTCTGGCTATAGTTTTTGGGATGCCGAGAGGCCCGCGAAAAAAGCTTAGAGGGTTAGGTGCGGGGGCGGGGATTTGAACCCCGGAACCCCTACGGGACAGGCTCCTAAAGCCTGCGCCTTTGACCAGGCTCGGCCACCCCCGCGCGATGCTATCTACCAAAGCTTTCCGGGCTTTCCGCTTGCCTGCGAGGCGCGCTGGGCCATCCGCTCCAGCCTAGCCTCCTTCTTGCCCCTCTTGAAGCAGCCCCTGCAGTACCACTTACCCGTCGTCTTCTTCGCGCAAGCGCGGTGGAGCTCCACGCCGCAGCCATTGCACTTGACCGTCGGCGGCTCCAGCGGCTTCTTACATTCAGGGCATTCGATCATCGTCTCGCCTTCTCGCTGATACAGTAGCAAGAACTACTTGGGTACTTCTCACTTAATCCTTTCTCGCGCGGTTGGGACTCGTCGGATCTCATGTGCTAAGGCAGCCGTAGGCGTGGCAGGTTAGAGTTAAAAGATGGAAACTAAGCTTCCCCCACTTCTCCTGAGAAGTCAACTGGGCGATGTTAAAGTGGCTAATGGTGCCCCGGGCGGGATTTGAACCCGCGTCGCCGGCTTTCCTCGCCAGCGCGCGAAAGGCCGACATGATTGGCCTTTGGACAGAGGTGCTGCCCCAAAGTTGGCCCGTCTACACCACCGGGGCACATGCTGATGTTTCATCCAAGGGATAAAATACCTGACGCGACCCGAGCTAGGACATGCCGAGCGAGCTTAAAATTTAAAAATGATGGTCTCGATGAATGCTAGGGTGATCCCCGGTATGAGTACCGAAAAATTCGACGGTGGCGTTGGGTGTTCGATATGGGCATCCACGTTATCGCCGAATTGTTCGGTGTCGATCCGGAGAGGATCTCCCGAGTGGATCCCCTGCGACGAGTGCTCGAGCGAGTGGTCTCTAGGTCTGGCCTGAGGGTGGTCCACTCCGCTTATCACCAGTTTGAGCCCCAGGGGGTTTCGGGTTTCTACCTGCTGAGGGAATCGCACCTAAGCGTCCACACTTGGCCCGAGTACGGATACGTCGCTGTAGACATCTTCACCTGCGGTCAAGAGGACGCCGCCATCCACGCCTTGGAGCTGCTGGTGAGCGAGCTGAAGCCCAAGCAAGTCAAGAAGAAGATCATAAGGAGGGATCCGTTTGAATAAGATAGAGGAGCTCATCCTCCGCGAGCTCGCGGCGTCCGAGAGGTCCCTTTGGGAGCTCCTAGAGGCCAGCCAGTTCCCCCTGAAGGATTTCCTCCGAGCTATCGAAGGCCTTCGTGCGAAAGGGCTCGTGGCGCCAACCGCAAGGGGGGTCGGGCTCACAAGAAAAGGAGCCAAGGTGATCGACGACCGCTCGACGTCATACGCCAGTAGCGTCTGCGACCGATGCTCAGGAAAGGGGATCCTACCGAAGGGCAAGTTCGAGGAAGCCCTCTTAGAGTTCAAGGAGTTGGTGAAGGATAGGCCTAGTCCCTCGCTCTCCTTCTTTCAGGGCTACATGAGGGAGGAGGACGTCGTCGCCCGGGCTGCGCTGATGCACTTACGGGGCGACCTCCACCGCAGGGAGATCGTGCTTATTGGTGACGACGACCTCCTGAGCATAGCTCTCTGCTTAACTGACCTGCCCTCCCGGGTCTGCGTGCTGGACGTGGACGAAAGGTTGGGGAATTTCATAAAAAAGGTAGGAAGGGAGCAGGGCTTCGACGTGGAGTTCAGAAAGTACGACGTATCCGAACCGCTGCCCAAGGACTTGATAGGAGCATTTGATGTCTTCTCCTCTGAGCCCCTGGAGACGCTCAGCGGACTAAGGGCTTTCGTGGCTAGGGGCGTAGGGTGCCTTCGAGAGAACGGGGCCGGCTACTTCGGTTTAACCCTGCTCGAGGCCTCGCTCAAGAAGTGGCTGGCGATCGAGAGGCTGCTGCTGGCGATGAATTGCGTGATAACCGACGTCATCAGGGATTTCTCGAGGTATCCCACCAAGTACGGCGAGCTGAGTTACGAAACGTTCGTCGAGAACCTGAGCTTCCCCGTAGGGGAGAATCCTGGCATAGATTGGTACAAGGCGGCCCTCTTCAGGTTCGAGGCAATGGGCAAGCCGAAGCTCGTCATCGCCCCGACCAAAAAGCTGAGGATAAGCTACGTGGATGCGGAGGAAGACATAACTTATCCAGCTAGGATACGGACTTCAGGGCCCAATCAGCTACCTCAAAAAGTCGGCGGGAAAGTTCCGTTCAGCCGACTTTAAATCGCACGAAGCAAAAGAAAGGCGAAAAGAATAGCCAGCACGATGCCGACGGCGATCATCGCCTTTGCGATCGCTTCACTCGTCCCGAAAGCTATCGGGAAAGGGCCGATGACCACAACGCCCCCTCCTTCGATCTTCCCCCTTTCAGCCGCTCTCAACAAGCCATAGGCAACCGTGAGCATGCCGATGAATATGAGCAGGAAACCTGCGATGATGAGGTACTTCAGGTCCATGTTTAAGCCCCCTGTTATTTCTTATTCCCTCTTATTTTGGATTTGGATGTTTTTAAGTCAAAACCTAATCGTCCAAGATGGCTCGGATAATGAATTTGGCTAATTTAACCCTACATTAGCGATTTGCAATAGACACCTCGACAATTCAGTAAAAAATGGTGGGCCCGGAGGGATTCGAACCCTCGACCGCCCGGTTATGAGCCTCGCCCGGCCTTAGCCGTCGGGCGCTCTAACCAAGCTGAGCTACGGGCCCCCGTGCTAGCTATCGTCGCCCGAATTAAAAACGCTTGTCCTCCGCACGGGTTAAAAGGCGCAACGCGAGAGTATCCTCGGTGACGAAGTGGCGGTTAAAATACTGGCGCACGGTGACGCCGACGGCATCTGCGCCGCAGCGTTGGCGAGGGCTAGACTGCCCGAAGCCGAGGTTTGGTTCACCAGGCCGGTGACCCTGCTTCGAGATCTCAACGAGGTCGAGCTTGGCACCGCCGTGGTGATCCTCGACGTCGCGATAAGCGAGAGCCAGAAGGTGCAGATCTTCGAGCGGATGCGCGAGCTGGCGAAAAAGGACGAGGTGGTGTACATCGACCACCATCCTTTGCCGCCAGAGACGTTGAAACGCGACGTACCTGCGACGCAGCTCGTGCACTCGGTGGCCGCGAGCACCTCGGAGCTCACGTTTAAGCTCTTTCAATCCGAGCTCGACCCCGACCTCGACCGAGTGGCGATCTGGGGAGCCATCGCGGACTACATCGAGGAGACGGACTTCGTGCGCGAGGGGCTGAGCAAGTACGACAGGAGGACGATCTACCTCGAGGCGGGTTTGCTGAGCCAAGCCCTCGCCGAGGCAGCGGGAGACTACCACTTCAAGCGAGATGTCGTGCTCAAGCTCGCGAGGGGCGTGCCGCCGTCGGAGATCTCCGAGGTAGTGGAGCGGGCGATGAAGGCCACCAGGCGAGACTGGGAGGTCTGGCGCTACGTAAAGGAGCACGTGAGGCGGGAGGGTAACCTAGCCATCGTCCACAACCTGCCTTCCGGCAGCTTGGGTAAGGCCGCGCTCTACGCGCTGGGTATCACCGGCGCCGATGTGGGCATATGCACACGCGTGAACGAGGCGGAGGTGGACATGAGCCTTCGCCGGCGCGTTGGCATAGGCCTAGACCTCAACTCCCTGCTGAGGCACATCACCGCCCGCGTAGGCGGCTCCGGCGGGGGGCACGAAGGGGCCGCCGGCGCGACGGTGCCGGTGGAGCGCTTCGACGAGTTCTTGGACACTCTCAAAAAGGAGATCTCCCCCATCGTGAGCTGGGAAGGTTAGCTTGTTTTAAATGGTGGCGCCGGGGAGAGGAATTTCGGCCGGCTCGCCGCCGGCTCTCGAACCTCTGACCACCCGGTTGCAGCGCTCCGGCGCGTCGTTCTAGGCGATTGAGGTTCGCTCTTCATTCGCGCCGGGCTTAACAGCCGGGCACTCTACCTGCTGAGCTTTCGGGCCCTTATCGGTACCCCGGCATTCCCCGGCAATACTTACTTCATATACAGAGCTCTAAAAGCTTTGGGCCGAGCTTCAGCCCTTTAACCCCAGCTTCTCGGGCAGGTATTCCTTGACCACGTAGTCCAAGCCGTACTTGGCGAAGGCCTGCTGCTCCGCCTTCTTGCCCAGCTCCAGCATCAGTTTGATCTCCGACTGCCAGAAGGGGGTGTTGTACCTCGGGTCCCTTTGCAGCTGCTTTAGCCGCGCGATGTCGAGCTCCCTGAGCTTGTCGGTGGGCAAGTCGTAGTTCTTTATGTCGCTCGCCGTCACGCCTATGAACTGCGCATCCGGCACTGCAAGCTCGTGGTTGATGTAGGCGAGCTTCGCGCTCCCCGAGATGATGACCATCGCGATGTGGAAGCCAAACGGATCCCCGTCCGCAAAAATATAGACCGGCAGCCCGAGCTCCTCGTTCGCTCGTTTTAGGAAGCGTCTCGTCGCCCTCGCGGCCTGTCCCTTCAGCCCGACTATGAGCGCGTCGAACTTCTTCCAGGCCTCCTCCTGCACCAGCCTATGGTACATGCCCATGGTCTCGACGGCTATCACGCGTTTGGCTTTACATCTGACGAACTCCACGTCGTCGATGGTCGGGGGGATAGTGTAGCCGGCTCGACCCGCCTTCGTGGCATCGATGGAGACGCCCTCCTCCCTCATCACCAACTCGCCGTAGACGGCGGCGCCGTCTTCTTCCGGCATCAGGCCTAGGTCCTCTCGCTTCAGCATGAAGGTCGCTTCTAGGTCCTCCACTATGGCGTCCGACTCCCCTTGATCCCTGAACGGTCCAGCTTCCCAGCCCTCAGCGGTGTAGTACATCTCCCTCAGCGTCGCGAATTTATCGTTGGCGATGAGCTCCCTGCAAAAGTCGGCCACGCACATGGTCTGTGCAAACTTTTTCACCTGCTTCATGCTGGCGGCTGAACGCACGCCGTACCTATCGCCGAGCACGAAGTAGCGATTTTTCTCGTCGTACTTTATGTTCGACGTGCTGCGCGAGGGTATGCGCAGCCTGGGCGGACGGGCCTTAAGGATGTCTTCGATGACCTCTCTTCCGAACTCCCGAAGCTTTTCCTCCGCCTTTGCCTTCCTTCCCTTTTCACGGCTCATCCTTTCTCCCTCCATCTTCTACACCCGCCACTTTTCTCAGCAGGGGTTTGATATCCGGCTCCTGCGTGCCCGCCAAGTTCGCGGCCTTCTTCGCTATGATCGGCAGGTACTTCTCGAATATCCCCGCGCGCTGCTGCCGTTCCCTTGCACGTATCTTGCGATATAGATAACGCCTGAGCTCCCGCGCGACGTCCATGATCGCCTCCCT
>JAWCKY010000093.1:0-3913 GCA_038851365.1 Hadarchaeales archaeon (SeqCode) | reverse complement strand
GAGCGAGGTGAGCGAGGGCAAGGTCACGACGAGGCACCTCGTGGAGGAGCTCGAGGCGATCGAAGGCGAGGTCTTGCCGAGCGTGAGAAAGGACATCGCGAAGGTGGCCGTGGTGGAGAGGCACAGGGCGACGGGGAACATCGGCTTGGGATTCGTCAAGGGGTTTGGGCTCGAGCGTGGCGCCGTGGCCTCGACCGTCGCGCACGACAGCCACAACTTGTTGGTGATGGGGGTGAACGACCTCGACATGGCGTTCGCCGCGAACAAGCTGATCGAGGTGGGGGGAGGGATGATCGCCGTCAGCGAGGGCAAGGTCCTGGCTCTGGTCGAGCTTCCGATAGCCGGGCTGATGTCAGAGAGGGAGGCGGAGGAGGTTAGCGAAGAGGTGGCGGCGCTGAAGGAGGCCTGGGCGAAGCTGGGGTGCAAGATGGTCTCGCCGTTCATGACCATGTCCTTGCTCGCCCTGCCCGTGCTTCCCGAGCTCAGGATCACCGACAAGGGGCTAATCGACACCGTCGAATTCAGGAGGATTCCCACATTGGTTCAATGAATCTCAAAAATTGGCCTCGTCGACTCGAAAAGGCTTTTTGAAAACTAGGCTATTCTATATCCATTTTCGTCATAGCAACGGGAAATCGCTGCATCAAGCTTTTTATAAAATTCTATAACTGCTACCCTTTTGCCTTTGTGTGGGATTATGTCCATTATTTCGCACCATCCATTTCCTGTATCCCAATAGATGACATCTACTGATCTACCACATGCTTTCCATGCGCGCCATCCGTATTCTGGGGCATGTTTATGAAGTCCTTTGCTGCCTATAACTGCCGAAAGTATTTCACTTTCCACCTCCACCATTTCATCATCCCAGTTCTATTCTTGAAATTTGCAGATTAGATAACAACTCATTAAACGAATACTGTCCTTTTAAATCAAGATTTCGAAAAGAATAAGAAAGGCATTCAATTCCTTTATCATTCGCTTCTTTGACAACTTTCTTCGATGCCTTTTTGCCTATCAAAATTCCTTTTTGACATTCTTCCCCCACTTCAAACATATATCTTTCAAGTTGTTCGACATCTCTTTTTTGTAGGGCACGCATTTTAATTTCGGCGATCAACTTTTTACAATAACCTTTAGGGGAACTTTCTTTGATCAAGATATCAACATGGCCTTCGGGAAATGCTTTTTCGCCTAGTACTTCAAAATCCTCCGCCGAAAGTGTATTGAGCCCCAAATCGGTGAAAATTTGCTGGAGGTTTTCTCTACGAGAAAGCCAGCGTCGTATCAATGACTGGAGAATGAACTCATGAAATGAAAAAACTTCTGGTGGGTTGGACATCTTTTTATCGAAGACAAATAAAGGTGTAAACTTCTGAAAATCACCACTAAAAACTGACATAGGGCGTTTATAAGTTTCTCCGATTTGAGAAACTGCTTGAAGTGTTGTTAGATCGGCTTGAAAATGTGTTTTTCGATAGCCTCCCCTCAAAAGTAAATTTTCTGCAACATAAGCGAATTCCGGTTTTATCATCGACTCAGTGAATTCTCTGATCGGTTTTAAAAAAATTCGGAAAGGAAAGTAATAAGTAAGGCCTGACATTCTGAAAGTTATGGGTGGCCAAGGACCAATTTTATCAGCATTTTTTATGGCCTCTTTTCGCTCAACTTTATAGAGATTAAACACCTTTGCACCATATAAAAAAGAAACAAAATCTCCCTCATCGATTTCCGAAAATGTCCACACGCCGTTGATGCTATTTGTAAAGCCTGCTAATGCGTATTTGATGCACAACTCCAAATTTGTCCTATTTGAGACGGAGATCAAAAAATAAGCCATCTACATCCCTCTCTCACTAAGAAACGTGTAAAAACCAGTTGCCACGATATCAGGGAACCTTCCGCTCGACATGATCTCATCCTAATTTTTCTTGCTAACTTTCTTTTGTCATTTTGCTGGTGGGGCCGCCGAGATTTGAACTCGGGTCTCCAGCACCCCAAGCTGGGAGGCTAGACCAAGCTACCCCACGGCCCCAACAAATCTTTCACGTTGAATTATAAAGAGCCATCCCCAACGATCGACTGCCTCAAGCGGGGGGCCTCATATGGGCTTCATGTAGCCCCATTTGTCCAAGGCCGCCTTCAACTCCTTGTGGGTCTCGGCGTACTCGTCCAGGCTCACTCCCTTCTTGTACGCCTCGATGGCCTGCACCACCGCCCTAGCCCCAGCTTCGATGCCCATCGGATGCCCCTGCGTCCCCCCGCCGACCTGTACGACGATGTCCGTGGTGCCGTAGATCTTGAACAGCTCCGGCAGAAGGCCAGGGTGGAGGCCACCCGAGGCGACGGGAAGCATAGGCTTGATCTTGCCCCATTTTTGGGGCATCCTCAGCCCAGGGATCTCGTCCACCTCCTGCTGCGTGATCATCTCCTTTGTGGCGATGATCTCCCTCTCCTCGCCCGCCAGCTTCCCGACGGCGGTGCCTATATGGAGCTGATCTATACCCGCCAGCCTCATCAGCTTAGCGAGGAAGAGCATGGACATGCCATGCTTCGGGTTCCTCGTCATCATCGCGTGCATGGCCCTGTGCCCGTGGATCGCCATGTTATAGTCGTGGGCGAGCTCGGTCGCGGTCTGCACGGCGGTGAAGCCGCTCACGACGACGTCGATCATGAAGTACTTGAACCCATGATCATGGACAAGCTTCACCCTCCGCTCGAGCTCCTTAAGGTTGGGCGAGGTGACGTTGAGAAACGCCTCCTTGACCTCCCCCGTCTCCTTCTCGGCTTTATCCCTGTACTTCGCTACAAGCTCCACCCTTCTCTCGAACCTGTTGAATCTCTGGTTGGTGAGGTTCTCGTCGTCCTTTATGCAGTCCATCCCTCCCCTCCAAACGGCATACGCCACCTTCGCCGCGTGTTCGAAGGCGGTGTAGCCGATCTTGGGCTTAGGCACCACCGCGGTTATCGGCCCGGACTTCCTCTTGAAGATCTTCTTTATCGCATCCCTTCCGTACGTGGGCCCCTTGAAATGCCTTATGTACTCCAGCGGCAGCTCAGCGTCGATCAGCCTAAGGTTCTGCACCGCCTTCATGCCGTAGACGTTGCCCCCGAACCCGCTCATCATGTTCGCGATGGATCCCTCCTCGAATATCAACAGCGGGTAGGCGATCTTCACGTAGTGCTCGTCGTAGTAGTACGCGTACGCCTTCACCTTGGGCAGGAGCTTGGGCAGCGTCGTCAACGTGGTCCAGGTGCCGGACGAGCTCTCCGAGGCTATCCTGCCTATGGCATCCTCCTTGCTCACGCCCGGCGCTGGCTCGTAGTAGAAGAGCACCTTGACGTCGGTCCTGGATGGTCTATACTTGGTGTCCACGAACTCATGATACCATTCGATCTTCATGCTTCAACCTCAGCAGCTACTTCTTGAATCTCGCTATCTCGTCCGTCAGGTCCACACTTGTCAGCATCGTGGAGCGGCAACAATAGCGTGTCAGCCCCAAGTCATCGAGCACGCGCGCCGGTCGCTCGCCCTTCGCCACCCTGCGCTCGAACTCCTCGAACTTATCCCCTAGCAGCTTGCCACAGGTGAAACAGCGGATGGGCTTCACGTCCTCACCTGTACGACTTCTGGAACTTCGCCCTAGCCCCGGGCCCCCCTGGCTTCTTGGGCTCCTTGAAGCGCACATCGCTTTTTATCAGCGTCCAGTCGTACTGCTTGAAGAGCTCGCGCAGCTTGGTATCGCCCGACCACTCGATCAGCCCTCTCGCGATTGCCGTTCGGGCTGCGTCCGCTTGTCCCATGAATCCACCTCCGCTGACCTTGACCTCGATGTCCACCTTCTTCGCGATCTCCGGGGCTAGCACCAGGGGCTCCATGATGCGCAGCCTTGCCAGTTCGGGCTCGTGTGCC
>JAWCKY010000092.1:0-3573 GCA_038851365.1 Hadarchaeales archaeon (SeqCode) | reverse complement strand
CGTTTACGGCGATGTATCCCTAGCGATAATCAGAACCGAGGCGATCGAGCTCACCGAGTTACCGATCGCGGCTGAGGAAGTGATCGTCGCATCTAGGCACGCCAGCGAGTCGCGCAGGCCGACGCTCACCGTCCACGTGCCAGGCGATTTAAGAAGCGGCCAGCTAGCGGTCGCATCCCCGGCAACGGTGAAGGCCGCCCTCAAGGCGCTGGTGACGGCGAGGGACGAGCTAGCCCCCCGGTACGATGTTTCCTTGGAGGCGACCCACCATGGACCGACTAAGTTTGACGAGCCTGTGACTTTCGTGGAGGTGGGCAGCTCGCCGGCACAATGGCACGATGAGAAAGCTGCCTCGGCCGCCGCGCGGGCGATAATGGCTGCCATCTCGCCGATCGAGGGAAGGAACGCCCTCGGGCTGGGCGGCTCCCATTATGCGCCGAGGCATACCGAAGCTGTCCTTCGTACGGACCTGTGTATCGGCCATATCCTGCCGTCATACATAGACGTGGATAGAGAGCTCGTGCAGAAAGCCATCTCAAGAACGCGTGGAGGGGTAGAAGTCGTCGCGCTGGACTGCAAAGGTCTTAGCGGCGAACGACATCGGCGGTTGCAAGCGATCGTTGCCGAGCTTGGCCTTCAGATAGTGTAAAGGGGTCGGTTTGGGACTATACACAAAAGCTTAAATTGACCTAACAAAAACTAATCATCACGAAATAATCGTGGAGGATGTACGTGGAGAAGACCGAAATTGGCGCTTTCAGGCCCGAAACCGGCTTCGAGTTGGTGAAACCAGGTATTTCTACACCGACCAAAACAAGGGTCTCGCCCCTAGCTAAATCCATGGATGAGGAACTCGAGCAGATATTGCAACGCGCGCGCGCGAGGATTGTAGTCGTCGGCTGTGGGGGGGCCGGCTGCAACACGATCTCCAGGATGATGGCGGTGGGCATCGAGGGCGCCGAAACCATCGCTCTCAATACCGATGCGCAGGATTTGCTCTACACGACCGCCGATAAGAAGATACTGATCGGTCATGAGACGACGGGAGGACTCGGGGCTGGAAACGATCCGGAAAAGGGCGAAGCTGCGGCGAGGGAAGACGAAGCGATGATAAAGGACTACCTTTATCCCGCGGATATGGTGTTCGTGACCTGTGGCCTGGGTGGCGGGACCGGCACTGGGGCATCTCCGGTGGTGGCTGAGGTTGCGAAGAAAATAGGTGCCCTGACGGTCGCCGTCGTTACCTTGCCATTTACCGTCGAGGGAAAACGGCGCAGGCAAAATGCGGAGCGAGGCTTATCACGCTTACGAGAGATAGCGGACACGGTGATAGTGATACCGAACGATAAATTGCTAGAGATCGCACCGGACCTGCCCATCGGAGCTGCCTTTAAGGTGGCAGACCAGCTGCTGATGGACGCGATCAAGGGGATAACTGAGATGATAACAAAACCGGGCTTGATCAATTTGGACTTCGCGGATGTACGAACCGTGTTGCAAAACGGTGGCGTAGCGATGATAGGGATAGGCGAATCCGACACGGAGAATCGGGCGACCGAGGCGGTGGACGAGGCATTGCACAGCCCGTTGCTGGACGTCGATATCACCGGCGCCAAAGGGGCACTGGTAAACGTGGTAGGGAGCCCGGACATGACCCTGGAAGAAGCTGAGAAAATTGTGGGGAGGGTATCGGAAGCACTTGACCCGGAAGCCCAGATAATATGGGGGGCGCAGATATCCGAGGACCTCAAAAATGCCGTGCGGGTGATGGTAATACTCTCGGGAGTCCATTCACCGTACGTACTCGGTCCTGGTGAGTTACCGAGGAGGCCAACTGAGGCCGTGGATCTAGAGCTGGAGTTCCTGAAGTAAATGTTGCGGAAATTCATATACGAGTGCAGACGTGTGTTACGTGTTGCCCGAAAGCCTGGGAGGGCGGAATATCTAGATATAAGCAAGATAACTGGATTGGGGATCCTATTGGTAGGTCTGGTTGGGTTTTTGATAATGATGATCAGCTACGCCGTCGGTGGGATGGCCGGAGTTGTTTGATGGGGTGAGGTCTTGGAGGAACAGGAGGTCAAAAGGCCAGCCATCTTCGCGGTCAGGACGACGATAGGCCAGGAAAAAGCTGCGGCGGACATGATAGCCACCAAGGCTAGAAACGCCAACCTACCTATAAAAGCTGTGCTCGTGCCCGATGGGATAAAAGGGTACGTGTTCATCGAGACCTCGGAGGAAAATGCGGTGGCGCGGGCGCGCTTCGGCCTTAAACATGTCAAAGGCTTGGTAAGCGGTGAGGTACCATTCGAAGAGATAGAACATTTCCTGGTTCCCAAGCCCGCGGTCGAGGGCATGGAGGTTGGGGACATCGTCGAGCTGATATCGGGCCCGTTTAGAGGAGAGAGGGCTAGGATAATACGGATAGATGAGGCGAAGGAGGAGATCACGGTCGAGCTCTTCGAGGCCACCGTGCCGATTCCCGTGACCGTCCGCGGGGACTACGTAAAGGTCATAGAGAAGACCAAGAGGGGGTGATCGAACGAAAGCGAGCGAGGTTAAGCCAGCCATGCGCAACATAGACTTAGATCTAAAGATAGTGGAGATCGAGGAACCGCGTCCCTACGTTGATAGATCCGGACGCGAGGGCAGGGTTACGACCGCCATAGGCGAGGATGACTCAGGTCGAATAAAGATATCGCTATGGGACAAGGACATCGACCGAGTCAAAGTAGGCAGCCGAATCCGCATTCGCAACGGTTACTCGCGACTCTTTAGAGACGAAGTTTATGTCAGCGCCGGCATGTATGGAAAGCTTGAAGTTTTAGAATAAATAAGCCCGAACGGCTGGCGCTCAGCTTTTTATGCCAGCCTACCTTATATTTGCGAGAGTTGCTTCAGCTAAGAAAAGGCGATTGCCGTGGAGACGACGATTAAAGTTTTGGTCGAGGGTGGAAAGGCTACGCCGGGACCACCCATCGGCCCAGCTTTAGGACCATTAGGCATAAATGTTGGGCAGGTGGTTTCTGAGATCAATAAAAAGACGGCCTCGTTCGAGGGAATGAAAGTCCCAGTTAAGATAATAGTCGATAAGAAGACCAAACAGTTTAAAATAGAGGTCGGTTCGCCACCTACTACTGCCCTAATCAAGAAGGAGCTAGGGCTTGAGAAGGGAGCGAAAACTGCTGGTCAAGAGGTGGTTGGAAATCTTGCGTTCGAGCAAGTGGTCAAAATTGCGAAGCTAAAAATGGGCACGATGCTCGCCAAGGATCTTAGGGCCGCGGTGAACGAAGTGCTTGGGTCCTGCTTGAGCATGGGCATAACCGTCGATGGCATGCATCCAAGGGAGGTCCAACGCTTGGTCAAGGAGGGGAAATACGACGAAAAGTTGGGGTGATCCAATGCCAATAGCTCGTGAAAAATTGCTCGACGCTATCAAACGGGTGCGAGAATCGAGCGAAAAGCGAAACTTCGTTCAAAGCATCGATTTAACGATAAACTTCAAGGATTTAGACCTCAAGAAGCCGGAGAATAGGATAAATGAGGAAGTGGTTCTACCTCACGGGACGGGAA
>JAWCKY010000091.1:0-9296 GCA_038851365.1 Hadarchaeales archaeon (SeqCode) | reverse complement strand
CAAAACCAAGGACGGCCCGGCCGTCTTCAGGCTGAAGGATCACATAAAGAGGCTGGAGAACTCCGCCCGCATCATGAACATGAAAATTCCGTATTCCTTTGAGGAACTGGTGAACGCTGTGAAGGAAACGATTAGGGCAAACAAAATCGAGGAATGCTACATTAGGCCGATCGTATTTTACGGCTATGGGGTAATGGGACTAGACCCCACTGGTTCTCCCGTGAACGTGGCGATCGCCGTGTGGCCCTGGGGCACTTACTTGGGCGAGGAAGGGTTAAGAAAGGGGATCAGAGCGATGGTTTCATCCTGGCTCCGCATCGATTCGAGGGTACTCCCACCACACTCAAAGACGGTTGCGAATTATACCAACTCGATCCTCGCGAAGCTCGAGGCCCTGAAGGCTGGTTACGACGAAGCTATCTTATTAAATGCGGAGGGATTCGTCACGGAAGGACCAGGGGAGAATATCTTCATAGTAAAAGATGGGACACTCATAACTCCCCCGCTTTCGTCTGGCGCACTTGGGGGTATCACCAGGGATTCCATCATGAAGATGGCCGGCGATAAAGATATACCGGTGAGGGAAGAGAATATCTCGCGCGACCAGCTCTACGAGGCGGATGAGGCGTTCTTCACGGGCACTGCTGCGGAGGTCACGCCGATAAGGGAAATAGATGGTCGCAGGATAGGAACAGGTAAGGTTGGACGCATAACCAAGGAACTCCAGCAAACGTTCTTCGAAGCGGTTCGCGGAAAAATTGAGAAATATCTACATTGGTTGGACTACGTAAGGTAAAAACTCGGTAAAGGTAATCCCTTTTAAAACGGTCCATTTTAAAAATGCAAAAGTTATTTAAGGCTAAGTCATATTCCCGACGGTGAAACGAATGAGGCTCGGCAGGAACTTCACAAACCTGCTCTATTTCGATTACTTGGACGCCGAAAGCAAGCGTAGATTTTTAGCGGGCGAATTAACGATCGCCGACATGGACGCAGCCGTTCAGGTAGTGGCCAAGAAGGACATAGCCAAACAAGTCCTCACGGCAAAAGCGCTCGGCGCCGATCACGTCGAGTTGGATGGTGCCGTGCCCAATCCGTATTTGGCTTTTAGCGAGGAGGACAAGCAAAAGGCGAGAAACATCGCCCAAGAAAATGCTATTTCTCTTTCACTTCATCTACCTTACTCTTACGTTGGAGCGAATTTATGTGCGCCCGATGAACTTGACAGGAAGATGGCCGTCGATTTACAAAAGCGCTATTTAGAATTTGCATCGGATATCGGATGCAAATATTGTGTTCTCCATCCCGGCGTCGTACCATTTTATCATAAGGACGGCAAATACCTGGAGCAGATAAAGGCCAGCTTAATAAAGAGTCTTACTGAACTCGCTTCCTTTGCAGCTGAGCGCGGCATCGATCTTCATCTGGAGAACAATACCGCATTCGATGGTCTCTTCTCGGAGCCGGTAGAGGTATGCGAAGTACTTGAGGAAGTTAAGAAGATGGGCCTTGATGTTTATTTCTGCTTTGACATCGGCCATTGGTTAACTCGAGTGGATGTGGGCCAACGTATTTTAAATCCTCCCGAAAACATCGTCGAGGAAATACCTAATGGGTTTTTCAAAGAAGTCCACTTGAACGACTACATCCCCTGCAAACGGGTTTTTCACCCTCCGCTTCATCTCGGGCTTGGAATGTTAAGGAAAGAAAACCTCGAGCGATATTTGGAGCTGATAATAGAAAAAGGTGCAGAAATCGTCGTCGTTGAGACGGCGGCAAGCGATCGGGAACACATCATGCGAAGGGACGAGATATTACGCGAGGAAACCAAGTATTTAAAAGATATCTTAAGGAGATACCATGCCTAATGTCTTTCTCATCGGCAGACCCGGTTGCGGAAAGTCCATCGCCTACCGTTTGCTCGCAGAACTGCTCAGGGCTGCAGGTTATAAAGGTGAAATAATGCGGATAGATGATTTTCCGATCCTCAAACACATCTTCGAGGAGGATGTGGGATATAAACGACATCGACCGATGCCAGGGGGCGGTGTAAAAGTTACAGACGACAAAGTTTGGGACGATCTGTCAAAGGCACTAAATGAACAGGCGCTCAAGTTGCAGAGCGGAGGTCGCTTGCTTTTCATAGAGTTCTCGAGGGACAGCTACATCAGGGCTTTTAAGCACTTCTCGCCGGAGGTCATGCAGAACTCGATAATCGTTTACATCGAGGCCCCATTCGATGTATGCTGGGAGCGCAACGTTCGACGCGCGAGAGAGGAACAAGGGCTCGATGCCCACCTCGTCTCACGGGAGGAAATGGAGAAAACATATGCTCGAGATGACCACGAAGAGCTGTCAAAATACGTTGAAGTGCCCGTGCTGGTGGTAAAAAACGATTCCGATCTCGAGCGATTTCGAATGGAACTTCAAAAAGTGGTTAACGCTATAATTCAACTCTCTCAAAAATGATTGAAAAGATTGAAATCCAAATTTTTTTATAGTCGTTAGCTGTTATAATCATCGGTGGTTAAGCTGCGGATTCTCGCGGCAACTGACTTTCATGGATCACCAAATGCGGACAGCAACTTGTTGAGATTTCTCCAACGCGGATACGATTATGCGATACTGATCGGTGACCTGACAAACTTCGGGCCAGTGAGCTTGGTCGAAAGTATGTTGGCAAGACTAGAAGGAACGGGCGTGCCCATCTTGGCCGTGCCTGGCAACTGCGACCCCAAACCGATCTTGGAGGTCCTTGAAAAACATCAGGTCAACCTTCACGCAAAATGTATGAAAATTGGGGGTTTAACCCTAGTGGGTTTCGGTGGTTCCAATCTGACCCCATTCAACACGCCATTTGAGTTTACTGAAACCGAAATCAAGGAAGAACTCGCTGCACTGACGCTGGGAGTCGACGATAATTGGATATTGATAACGCACACCCCTCCTTACGATACGCGCGTTGATCGGACGGAGGCCGGGATACATGTTGGAAGTAAAAGCGTGCGGCAAATCATTGAGCAAAAGCAACCACTGGCAGCACTATGCGGCCATGTGCATGAAGCTAGAAACACTGATAAGATCGGCCGAACGCTCATCGTAAATCCGGGACCAATAAGCAGAGGCTATGCAGCTGAGTTGGTGGTCGAAAACGGGGTCTGCGCCAAGCTATTAGAGCTGTGAATTACACTTCAGTGAAACTAGATCACGCCGGTTTTCTTGGCCAATCTTTCGGCAGCCCTTTTACTCAAACCATCGCCAAGTATCGTATAACGCTCGGGCCTGATCTTGTGCGCAATGGTCAATGCCTTGACGATGTACTTCGACGGGATGTTAAGCTCCCTCGCGTTTGTAGGGCACCCTATAGTTCGAAGTGCGTCCCTGATCGCTTGCCAATCGCCTTCGTGCAGATACATCATCATTATCGTACCGACGCCGCATTGTTCACCATGTAACGCGGGCTGGGGAGCGATGAGGTCCAGCGCATGACTAAATAAATGTTCAGAACCGCTCGCCGGCCTGCTGCTGCCGGCTATCCCCATCGCCACCCCGCTGCTTATTAGTCCCTTGACGACCTTGCGGACGCTCTCTTCGGTGTGTTCTCTGATCACGCCCGCATTTTTCAGGACGAGTTGGGCGCTCATGGAAGAAAGTGCGGCAGCATACTCACTGAAGGGTTCGCCACGAACACGGTTGGCCAGCTCCCAATCGCGGACCGCGGTGAAGTTCGCGATCAGGTCCCCACATCCCGCCGCTAAAAGCCGATGAGGGGCGCTTTTAATTATGAGCGTGTCGGCTATGATCGCGATGGGGGCTTGGGCCCCCATGGAAACCGGTCGTCGAGCACCCTTGATGGACGCGCGCGCCGAAGCTATGCCGTCGTGCGATGCCGCGGTGGGTACAGAGACGAAGGGTTTACCTTCGCGGAACGAAGCGAGCTTTGCCACATCTATGCATTTACCCCCACCAACTCCTAATAGGAAGTCGATTCGATCCTTTCTTATCAATTCCCGTATCCTCACAACGGTGGTCATGTCCGCCTGTTCTATCAACGAGCACCTTACCTCGAAGTTTTTTTCCGATAGGATCCTACGGACGCTGCTGCCAGCCAATTTGAAAGTTATCGAATCGGAGATGATGAGAGCACGTTTGCCTACATGAAGACGATTGCACACATCGCCAACCCTTTTGAGCACCCGCGGGCCCATCCATACCTCGCGAGGCAGCTCTATGCGCTTTGCTTCCTTCACAATGACCATCTCAGCGAACTAAACCTTCCTTGGTCCGTAGGGTGGATAAAAGTTTATATACGAATAATGAGAAATCCAAATTGCTGCTTCTAACGCGGCATTTCTTCGCGAGGTATCAAAATTGAAAGACGATCGGTTAAAACACCTCGAAGGCACGACGACTATCGGGTTAGTCTGCAAGGATGGGGTAGTTTTAGTTACGGATACCAGGGCGACGATGGGGTATTTGGTCGCGAGTAAACAAGCGCGTAAGGTCTACAAGATTACGGACAACATCGGCGTCACCGTTGCAGGAGGAGTAGCGGATACTCAAGATCTAGTAAACATCCTCAGGGCAGAGGCGGGATACTACCAAATGCGGGAGGGCGTCCCGATGAGCGTCCAAGCGGCGGCGAGGCTGGTAGCCAACGTGCTTCACGCTTACCGGATGTTTCCATACATCGCCAACCTGCTAGTGGGGGGGGTGGACAACATGGGGCAGCATTTGTACTTCATAGACCTCGATGGTTCGCTTACAGAAGAGACAATGGTCGCAACGGGCTCTGGCTCGCCGATCGCTTACGGTGTGTTGGAGAGCGAGTTCAAAGATGGTATGACTACTGAAAGTGCGCTGCCCATCGCCATCAAGGCGATCAAGGCGGCAATGAAACGGGACATTGCCACTGGCAACGAGATAACCGTCGCCGTCATAACAAAATCCGGGTATAGGGAACTCACGCCTAAAGAGATCAAGAAATTGGCGTAAGCAAAAAGAAAAGGTGGTCACCGTGGCTGCAGAAGATCTCTTAAGTGAGATAAGGCGCATCGTACGAGAGGAAACCCCTTTTGCCGATGCTATCTCAGATATAGACATTGAAGGGCCAAAGGTAGTGCTCTATTGCCGCAATCCAGATCTGCTGATGCAGGACGAGGACGCGATCAAAGAACTCGCGCGGAGGATCAGGAAACGAATAATGTTGCGTCCGGATCCATCGATTTTGGTGGATCAGAAAAAAGCCGAGGACGAGATCCACAAGATCGTTCCTCCAGAGGCTGGCGTGGAAAAAATCATCTTTAACCCCGATGTAGGTGAGGTCACAATAGAGGCTCAAAAGCCCGGCATCGCCATAGGGAAGGGAGGGTCGCTACTAAGGGAAATCATGCGGAGGATAGGCTGGACGCCCCGAGTGGTCCGCGCACTGCCGATTCAATCCGACATCGTACGAAACATCCGCTATTCCGCGATCCAGTCAAGCGCTGAGTGCAGGGAGATCATGCGCAAGATCGGGAGGCGAATTTATCGCGAACCGAGAGCAAAGGCCAGCTGGATCAGGATATCCTCGCTGGGGGGCTCGAGGGAAGTCGGTCGGTCGTCGTTTTTGCTGCAAACGCCCGAGAGCCGCATCCTCCTTGATTGCGGGATAAATGTGGCCTCCGACGAGCGGGCATTTCCCCATCTCGAGGCACCTGAGCTCAGGCTATCGGAGCTGGACGCAGTAATCATAAGCCATGCCCACCTGGACCACATGGGATTTGTTCCCTACCTCTTCAAATACGGATTCGATGGGCCGGTATATTGTACCCCGCCCACGCGCGACCTTTCGGTGCTGTTGCAACTTGATTACCTCGAGATAGCCGAACGCGAGGACAAGCCGCCGCCATACGACAAAAAGGACATCCGTACCTTCGTGCAGCATACGATACCTCTCGACTACGGCGATGTGACGGATATTTCGCCCGATATTAAGATCACTTTTCACAACGCCGGCCACATCTTAGGCTCGGCGATCACTCACATCCACATTGGCGAGGGCCTGTACAACGTCGTCTATACGGGCGACATGAAGTTCGACCGGACCCGTCTATTTTCTCCGGCGACCTGCACGTTTCCTCGCTTGGAGACGCTCATCATAGACAGCACGTATGGGGGGGCCGATGACATTCAGCCCCATCGCGCAGATGCGGAAAAGGAACTCCTCCACGTGGTAACGGAAACCATCAATCGCGGAGGCAAGGTGGTAGTACCCGTATTTGCGGTTGGAAGAGCTCAAGAGATGATGGTCCTGCTTGAGAACTACAGGCGCAATGGGCTGCTCGAGGACGTGCCGGTTTATCTAGATGGGATGATTTGGGAAGCTACGGCCATCCACACCGCCTATCCCGAATATTTAAGCCCCGAGCTGCGCGAACTGATCTTCCATCAGGACAAGAATCCGTTCCTCTCGGATATGTTTATACGGGTTACCGATCCAAACCAGCGCGCGGAGATAATAGAAGGTGGGCCAGCCGTTATCCTTTCGACGGCGGGTATGATGGCCGGAGGGCCGGTAATCGAGTACTTCAAAGCGTTGGCCCCAGATCCTCACAACTGTTTGGTCTTCGTCGGCTATCAGTGCGAGGGTTCGCTAGGTCGGAGAATCCAAAAGGGTTGGCGCGAGATACCCCTGCGCGGTCAAGGTGGCAAGATAGAGGAAGTAAAAGTCAACATGGAAGTACGGACGATCGAGGGATTCAGCGGACACTCGGATAGAGCTCAACTTTTAAACTACATCAGAAGGATTTCACCCAAGCCCGAGCGAGTGATATGCTGCCACGGTGAGAACAACAAATGCATCGACCTAGCGAGCGCGATACATAAGCTCTTTAAAATTGAGACAAGGGCACCAGCAAACCTCGAGGTAATTAGGTTACATTAACATTACTTTAGCTGGACTGGGCCGGTTTTGAGCGATTTTATCTCTCTCTGCTTCAACTCGCGCTTTTTCGCCCGCCCGTCTACGATCGCGCTATGGCCAAAGGGATCCATCACCACCAATCTCGCCTTAAGCTTGCCCGCGCGTATGGCGTTAATTTTTTTGAGGATTGCCCCGCCTCGCCTTCGCCGAACGTCGTCTGCGCCCTCGAGTGCCAGCTTGACGGCCTCCTCGATCCTGTCGAGCACGCCCTCTATGTTTGATACGTACCCCTGCGATGCCGGACCAGGCTCCACCTTGACACCCAGCTCAGGGACCTTGATAGTCCCGGTGCTAGACTTCACCACCCTAACTGTAAGATCTTTTTCAGAGGTGATTAGAAATTCGTAGCGCATCGGCTTGCGTTCGCCGAGGCACATAACATCGGCATGCTTAAACTTACAGCTCTCGCATTTCATCAAGGTTTCCATAACTTCGCCAAAGTATGGGATATCGTCGATTCGCCCCCTGATATAAAAACTTCCTTCGACATTACAGAGTGGGCAACGTTCAAGCGGGAGCTCGAACTCCCTTTTTTCCATAATGCCACCAAAAATTCAAGCTTCGGTTTTCTTGAACTGGATGCGGACGAATTTTGGTGTCGCTATCACCTTGGACTCGGTCAAGCGCCCGATATCTCCTCCGATCCCATGGGTTATTCCCTTAAGTTGATCGATCGCCCGCTTGAGCTCAGCGGGGTCTTGATTCATTAGCGGGGTGATGTCGAGGACCACGATGTTGCCAGCCCTTAACTCCTCTGCGACCTCGCGGACGTCGACGAGGCTTTGTAAATTCATGCTCTTTACGTATATCGGCTCGATCTCACTCAGCCCCCTACTCTTGGCGGCCTCTTCGACCTCGAGGATTGGCACCTCTTCCACTGCCTCAGGCCGCTGCTCCGGCGTCCTTCTAAAAATCCTTTTTAAATATTCCAAGATTATTCCTCCACAGCAATTTGTCGATGATTTTCTCTATATTTAACCCTTTTCTCGGCGCCCAAGACCCTAGGCCCGCTTGGACAGCGACCATATCTCGTCCCCAACGTGGTGGAGGTTCTTTACCACTCTCCCTTTCGGCGCCCTCATGGCGCTGCCTGGCACCAACGCTAGACCTATAGCGAGCGGCTTGGCATTGCGCTCGTCGACGACCATCACCTCTTCACCCGGTGAGATATCGCCATCAGCGACGGTTACGCCGGGCGCCATCACATCGGCCCCATTAGCTACGTGGGGGACGGCACCCATGTCCACAACCACACGTTTCAGGGATACCCTATCGAGCGTCGCAAGGGTCGGAAAAATGCCCTCTTTCGCCCTAATCACAATCGGTCTTCCGTCCGACAGTATCACCTGGCGGCCGTCGTCCAACTCCACTATCTCGACGTCCCTCATGATAAGTTCGGAAAACGATTTACCGAACTTATTCTGGAGCTCAGTGCTCAACTGTCTGAGCAAAGCTTTTCTAGCGTGATATCTTCGCTTGATCGACATCACTTTAAGAAGTACTCGATATGCTTAAATACCGGGCTGCCGACGGATTGATGATTTTCATGCCCATGCAGCGGCCGCTCGATGTCCTGAACCGTGCCTTGGGGTCGCCGGTATTGGTGAGTCTAAAGGGTGGCCGCGAACTTAGGGGCAAGCTCGGCGGCTTCGACATACACGTAAACTTGGTGCTCGAGGACGCCGAGGAATTACAGGGCAATGAATCCGTCAAGCGATACGGCACGATGGTCATACGCGGAGATAGCGTGGTCTTCATCTCACCGGCAGAGTGATCTCATGGTCAAGGGCACCCCCTCCATGGGCAAGCGCCATAAGGTGATGCACATCCGTTGCCGGAGATGCGGCAGGCGCGCATATCACGCCCAAAAGGGGGTCTGCGCGGCTTGCGGCTACGGAAGGTCTCGCCGAATCGTTCAGTACAGCTGGAAGGTGAAGAAACCCCACGGAGGGCGCCAGCGCCTACGGTAGGGACTTAAATCCCCAACTACAACTATTTCTCAGTGGGCCGGTGGCGAAGTCTGGAATCGCGCTCGCTTGGCATGCGAGAGGGCGCGGGTTCAAATCCCGCCCGGTCCACCAGTGGGCCCGTGGTCTAGTGGTTATGACGTCGCCTTGACGAGGTGCCTCGAAAAGGCGAAGGTCCTGGGTTCGAATCCCAGCGGGCCCACCTAAACTAAAAGTGTTGAAGCAATCGAGCAGGGCTTCGGGAGGTAAGGATGAAGCTGATAATAGCATCGGCCCGAGATCCAGCGGCTCAAAACATCGCCGCACAACTGCTCGAGCTCTTTGATTTTGAAAGGCAAAGTAGCGGGCCGGATGTTTACGTTTAC
>JAWCKY010000090.1:0-4060 GCA_038851365.1 Hadarchaeales archaeon (SeqCode) | reverse complement strand
GCGGAATCGACTTCAGCGAAGAGGATAATCCGTCCTCGAAAGATCCTTCAATCGCTCAACTGCCTTGATCTCCCGCATGACCTCGAGCACGGCCTTTGGCACTAGATCTTCCCATCGCTTGCCCTTTATCATGCGATTCCTTATTTCCGCCCCCCAGTAGATCATGCGCTTGAACATCGGAATTGTCCTCACCTCAAATCCCGCCTCCTTGAACAGTCGCTGGACTAAGGGATTACCGGAGTAAACAACGGAAAATGGCGGCGAAAGCGAGACGACGTGTGCCACCCAAATTGCGTGGTTGTTGACATCAGGGATCGGGATGATGTGAACCCTCGAGAGATCTATGCCGGCCTCCACCAACGCCCTGCTCAACATGAGCATCCTTTCGCCGGCCGTGAAGGGGTTCTCTAGCGTGTGGCTTTCTTGAGCGCTTCCTATCCCCACGATGAGCTCGTCAACTTCTCGTAAGATTTGCTTCACCACCTCCACGTGGCCCTTATGGGGTGGTTGGAAGCGGCCGATCAAGATGCCGCGCTTGACCATGAATTTACCACGCTTTATTGTGTGCCTTTACTTTTTAACCCCTCCCTCGACCACGATCTCGTCGCCTAGTTCCGCCCCCACCGCTGCGGCCAGGTTTCCCATATTCTTGGCCACTTCCAGCAGGCCCGCGCTGCCGATGTAACACAGGCATTCCCCCGGCTTCACGTCGCCGAAGGTCTTGACGAACTTTACCGGAAATTCCTTACCTTTGAGCCTAACACGCGCGAAACGGTTGAGCCGCAATAGCCGCGACGCCGTTCGAGCGTCGATATTCGAGACGATGTTTCCAAAGTCGTCGATGTTCAACACGCAACCGGATATCCCGCTCTTGACCAGTTTTGGCTTCTGGATCTTCAGCTTCTTGAAGGTCCGCAACCTTGGCCCGACCTCCGGTGGCTTTAAGCCAAGACTTAGGTGGGCCGCCACGGGAGCCATGATATCGCGCCCGTGAAACGTTGCCGAAATCGGCGACCTCATCAACGCCCTGTTCGCTATCTCGTAAATCCCTTTGACCTTGAACCGCTCAGCTACCAACGTGAAGATCCCGTTATCCGGACCCACGAAGAGCATTTTGTTCTTCGTCTCTAGGAGGATACATTTTCTCCTCGTACCCACGCCGGGGTCCACCACCGCGACCGCTATGGAGCCCTCTGGGAAGGTCTCGATCGCGTTGACGAGCGTGAAGGCGGCAACTGTAATGTTACCCTTCGGCAGCTCGTGCGTGATGTCCACGATCGATGCGTTTGGATTTATCGAAAGGATGACGCCCTTCATTGCTGAGACGAAGTAGTCCTTTGTACCCAAATCCGAGATAAGCGCGATCGGTGGCATACCTTTCATTCCTTGTTTGAGCTAGGGATATTTAACGACAGACGAATAATACAAGCGAGACCTATGCAGATGGCTGAGGCAAGGCGCGGCAAGGCAACCGAGGAGATGCAAGCCGTGGCGAGGGCCGAGGGAAAATCGATCGAGTACATCGTGAGGATGCTCGCCCAAGGGAGGATCGTGATCCCGCGCAACGTCAAGCGCGAGGGCATAAAAGTCAAAGGCATAGGCGAAGGGTTGCGAACGAAGGTGAATGCCAACGTCGGCACCTCGCCAGACTACGCGGACGTCGAGGAAGAAGTCGAAAAGGCCAAAGTAGCTGTCGGATATGGAGCGGATACGGTAATGGATCTCAGCATAGGTGGGAAAATCGACGAGGTGAGAAGGCGGATCTTAAAGACCGTCGAGGTGCCCGTCGGAACGGTCCCAATTTATCAAGCTGCAATCGAGGCGGCGGAAAGGAGCAGCCTAGCTGACATGACCTCCGACGATATTTTTAACGCCATTCGAAGACACGCGGCCGACGGCGTGGATTTCGTGACGGTTCACTGCGGCGTGACCAAAAGCGCTGTTGAAGCATTGCGCCGTCAGGGGAGACTGGCCAACGTGGTGAGCAGGGGAGGCTCCTTTTTGGTGGCGTGGATGATCCACCATGATGAAGAAAATCCCCTCTACAAGGAGTTTGACTACCTGTTGGAAATAGCCCAGGAATACGACCTCACGCTCAGCTTGGGCGATGGGATGAGACCTGGCTGTTTGGCTGATGCTTCCGATCGAGCGCAATTTCAGGAACTGCTCACACTCGGTGAGCTCGTCGAGCGGGCCTGGGCGAAGGACGTACAGGTAATCGTTGAGGGGCCAGGACACCTTCCGCTCAACCACATCGAAGCAAACGTCAAGCTCCAAAAAAGCATTTGCAAAGGAGCACCATTTTACGTGCTTGGGCCAATCGTGACCGACATCGCCCCCGGTTACGACCACATCGTCGGGGCGATCGGTGGTGCGATAGCGGCTTGGGCGGGAGCCGATTTCCTGTGCTATGTGACGCCGTCCGAGCACCTCTGCCTGCCAAGCCTAGAAGACGTAAAGGAGGGCGTAATCGCTGCTAAGATAGCTGCTCATGTAGCCGATATAGCAAAGGGGATCGATGTGGGGCGAGATGCCGAGATGGCAAGGGCTAGGAAGGAACTAAACTGGACGAGACAGTTCGAGCTGGCGATCGATCCAGAAAAAGCCAAGGAACTCAGGCGCAAACGCCCACCAGTCGTCGACCCCACCACTTGTGCCATGTGCGGCAAATACTGTGCGGTAAAGATAGCTAGCGAGTACCTATCTAAACTCTAACTTTTTTCAGGACCTTTCGAAAATCGCGCTCCGGACGTCTTACCGTCGGGATGAGACGAAACGAAAACGATTAAGAAGCATGAGCTTGGAGGATATGGGGGTACACCATGGTCGGGGGGAAACAGCTCATAATGTTGCCTGGTCCGACGAACGTACCGGAACGTGTTATAAACGCTATGACGAGGCCCATCATAAATCACCGTGGGCCCGAGTTTCATGAGCTCTATGACAGCTTGCTTGAGAAATTGAAGTATGCGTTCCAAACGGAAAACGATGTCTTCGTCCTCACATCTTCTGGCACAGGTGCCGTGGAGTGCGCCATTGGCAACATCGTTTCCCCAGGTGACAAAATCGCGGTTCCCGTTAACGGGGTCTTCAGCCAACGGTTGAAGGAGAAGATCGAAACCTTTGGCGGTGTGCCCATCGAGATACCCATTGAATGGGGTAAGGCTGCCTCGTCCGAACAAATAGCCGACGTCGTGGAGGAGCAAGAGGTAAAGGCGATAGCGATCGTGTACAACGAGACGTCGACGGGGGCGACGATGCGGGGCTTAGACGAGGTGGGGAGGATAGCGACAGAGCATGACCTGCTTTTCATCGTAGACGCGATCTCGATCTTGGGCGGGGACGAGCTACCGGTCGACAGATGGGACATCGACATATGCGTTACGGGAAGCCAGAAATGTTTGGCTTGCCCCCCAGGATTGTCCATGATATCGGTGAGTGACCACGCTTGGGAGGTAATCGAGCGAACGAAATCTAGAACCTATTACTTCAACCTGCTCAAGATCCGTGAGTTCCACGAAAGGAAGGAGACACCATTTACTCCTGCCCTTCCGCTCTGGTTCGCACTGGATGAAGCCCTAAGCATGTTGATGGAAGAAGGCTTGGGGGCGAGGATAAAAAGGCACGAGAGGTGCGCCAGAGCCTTCTATGGTGCGATAAAGGAACTAGGACTAGAACTTTTCGCCGATGAACGCTGGCTTTCGAATACCGTTATCGCGGTCAAAAACCCGCAGGGGATAGCCGATAAGGATATTCGCGCCATAATGCGGGAGAAGTATGGAGTGGTGATAGCTGGTGGGATGGGTAAATTGAAGGGGACCATGTTCAGGATCGGGAACATGGGCGTTGTCAGCGAGCGCGAGGTAACCGCGACGATGGATGCCCTGCGCGGGGCGCTTTCCGAACTCGGGTATTTTAAATAGTCCGAACAAATAGTCGTGGCGGTGCTCGCTTGTGATATCGCCCACGAAATTCATATGGATGGATGGCCGCCTATTGCCGTGGGAAGAAGCCAAAGTGCACGTGTTAACGCATACCCTGCATTACGGCCTTGGGGTGT
>JAWCKY010000089.1:0-8978 GCA_038851365.1 Hadarchaeales archaeon (SeqCode) | reverse complement strand
TAATTCCCGTTATCTGTCACGAACGGCATGTCTTCAGAAATGGTTCGAAGTATCGGCTCCCCTTTCATCTCGGCTAACTTTCGCATGACGAACTTTTGTGCGAACGGCAATATTTCGACGGGAACCGCCACGCTTTCGCCGAGTCGGCTAACGAGCTTTGTGCGATCCACGACTATCGCGACTTTTTTCGACGCGCTTATAAGAATTTTTTCCCTTGTGTGCGCCCCTCCTCGCCCCTTTATCATGTTAAAGTTGGGATCTATTTCATCGGCCCCATCGATGGTCAAGTCTAACTTTGGATGGTCGTCGAGCGTGCCCAAGCGCAAACCCTTGCTGGCCGCGAGCCTTTGGATGGCAAACGAGCTAGGCACGAAGGTCGCCCTTGCCCCGCGCTCGGCCAAGACATGCACGACGTGGGACATCGTAGTTCCGGAACCTAGTCCTATTACCATCTTGTCCTTCACCAGCTTCGCGACGCACTCGGCGGCGGCCCTTTTCCATTCCTCCACCATCAAGTCGAGCCCATTGTTAGGTTTAGTTACGACCTTAAAATTTTGGCGACATGATTTTAAATAGCGCGAGAAACATTTGAAATTGGTGACCCGGTGAAACGTGTCGTGCCAGTCAGAGCTGCGATGACCGAAAAGGTTTTGACAGCAGGCCCTCGGACCACGGTGGCTAGAGCAGCTAAGCTGATGAGCGAGCGAGGGGTGGGGAGCATAGTGATCGTACAAGGCAAGAAACCCGTGGGCATACTGACGGAGAGGGATCTCCTGATGAAGGTAGTAGCGGCCGACCTCAGGCCCAGCAAGGTTTTAGTGGGCAAGGTGATGTCCAGCCCGGTGTTAACCATTAGCCCCGAGGCAGACATCGCGGAGGCGGCGAGGATAATGATACGCAACAAGATCCGCCGCCTGCCCGTGGTGGACAAGGGAAGACTAGTTGGAATAGTTACGGCCAGCGATATCACAGCCATTTCCCCCGAGCTCATTGAGGTCTTGCCGGAGCGGCCAGAGCTGCCCGCCAAGGAGGTGATCGAGGAAAGCGTCTGTGAGGTCTGCGGCGAGGTGACGGCATCACTGTACGAAGTTAACGGTATGTGGGTATGTGAGAACTGCCGCGACTTCTTGAGCGGGTAGATGGTGTAATGTCCTGCCGCGAGCTCCTGATGCGGACCCGCGTCAGAGAGGTCATGCAACCCTGCTCGATCTTCGTCACCCCTCGAGATCTGGTGACCAGGGCCCGTTCTGTAATGAGGGCGAGCGGTCTTAGAACTTTATTCGTAGTCGAGGATGGGAAGCTCTCTGGCATAATAACCGCGCGCCAGATGCTGCGGGTCACCTCCACGCGCTCCAACATTCCCGTTGCAGGCCTGATGTTTCCGCCTAGGCTTGTGGCCACGCCCGACGATCCCCTCTCGAAAATTCTCAGGGACATGCTGGCCCTCGAGATCTCCGCCGTACCGGTCATCAAGAGCGTCGGCGATCGAACGGTTTTGGGCATGATCAGGATGGAGGATGTCCTTGAGCACGTCGTCGGTTCCTTAGCTCCAGGGTTAAAGGTCAAGGACGTGATGACGGCCAAGGAGGATGTTGTGACGTGCGGTCCGGAAGATGAAGTCTCAAAGGTATGGGATCTCATGGAGGAGGTCCACCACTCCGGTCTACCCGTCGTTAAGTACAACAAGCGGAATCGCGCGTTGGAGGTGATAGGGATGCTAACACGTTACGACATCATTCGCTCGGGGGCGATAAGGTTGGCCGAGGAATCGGACAAGGGGCGTTTTCGCAGCCCGCCAAAGGTAAGGGTCCTCATGCGAACTCCCGCGATAACGGTAGCACCCGACACACCTCTCGTCGATGCGGTGCACCTAATGCTCGAGAAGGGAATAGGCCGTTTGCCCGTGGTTGAAGACGGTTCACTAGTCGGGATAGTCAGTCGCGCGGATGTGTTTAAGGTATGCTTGTAGGCGATTCGATGCGAAGGATACCTCACGTAGGTTACAAATCGCGTGACCGAGGCCCGCTGGAGTTTGAATCGAGGCTGAGGAGGGAGGAGGGAAACATAATGCCGATCGCGCGAAGGGATGTGATAACGATACCGCCAACGATGCGGATAAAGGACGCTGCCGAGGTAATGGTCAAGCACGGGGTGAGAAGACTGCCAGTTACGGATCCCGGAACTAAACGATTGATGGGCATAATCACCACACGTGACATCGTCGATTTCTTGGGTGGGGGCGAGCGGTTTAAGATCATACAGACGAAATTCAGGGGCAACTTCCTAGCGGCGGTCAACGATCCGATTCGCACCATCATGTCCGAGGAGGTCGTGTACGGCACCGATGACATGTCGATCGCCGATGTCGCGAAGCTACTCCTGAGAACCGGCGTCGGAGGCGTACCCATCTTGGATGCGCATGCGCACGTCGTCGGCATCGTCTCCGAACGGGACTTCGTCTCCTACATGCCGGCGGTGACCGGCACACCCGTGAGCTATCACATGACTCGCGAGGTCATAACGGCCGAGCCCGGGCTGCCGATCCGGGAGGCTGCGCGCAGGATGATTTCCAAGGGCGTGCGTCGATTGCCAGTTATCCGCGATGGAAAGCTGGTCGGAATAGTCACAAGCGTCGATATCCTCCGCTATTTTGGGACGAGCAAAATGTTCAAGTATATGGCATCGGGCAGGGCTGAGGAGGCGATGAGGGTGGGAGTAGAGGAAATAATGACCAAGGACGTGCTAACGGTATCACCTCAAACGGATATAGGGGAAGCGGCGTTTTTGATGGTCCAAAGGGGTTGTGGTGGGCTGCCCGTGGTTGAGGGAGAGGCACTCGTGGGCATAATAACCGAGCACGACATGTTGGAGTTGTTGACATGATCTCGGAAACGGGATCCAAAAGTAATTGGCAGCCCTTGTCGTGCGTGGTCTCAGAGAGGTGGGGCGAATGCGCGTGAGCCAAATAATGACGCCAAACGTGATCACCGTAGACAAGGACGTATCGCTGGTTGATGCTATAGACCGAATGAGGCGCCATGAGATATCTCGCTTGGTCGTGGTCGACGCGGGAAGGGTAGAAGGCATAATTACGGAGCGCGATATAGTCCGAGAGCTGGGCTCGATGCGAAGCTATCGTCTCTCGCTGGGTAGGATCCACGTTTCGAACGTCATGACGACCAACCCCATAACAGTCGCCCCGGACTTGACGGCGAAGCGAGCTGCGGAGATCATGCTCGAACACGACATCAGCGGGCTTCCCGTCGTCGAGAGGGATAAATTGGTGGGCATCGTCACGAAAACGGATTTCGCGAAGGTCTGCGCGGGTTTTGAGGATATCTACGTGGGTCAGGTGATGCAATCTAGCCCCAGGACAATTTCGCCTTACGATCGCGTAATCCACGTTAGAAGGCTACTGCTGGACGAGGACTTGATCAGCCTTCCGGTTTTAGATGGTAACAGACTTGTGGGGATAGTAACCATGAGGGATGTGGCGATCTTTTTTGCCACATTTCAAGAGGAGGTTCCCGACAAGCACAAGAGCGAGCGCATTCGGAGTTTGCTGGTGGAGGGGATAATGACCAAGCCAGTCGTAACCACTCGCACGGATGCTAGGTTATGTGATGTCGCACGAGAAATGCTAGAGCGGCGTTTTTCTAGCATGCCGGTTTTAAACTTGCGGGACGAGTTCGTTGGTTTAATCACGAAGACCGAGTTAACCGAGGTCGCACGGGAGCGCCTTTGACGCCCCAGGTCCTTAGCCAGACGACGAAGGTCAAGGGTCCGCGGAACGATTTAAGGGTAAAAGTCCAGCGAACGTCGCTGCTTAAGGCATTTGTCGCGCAGGCGATGTTGTTCACAGCGTTCAGCTTGGGGGTCGCTTGGTGGCGGGGGTGGATAGAAGATCTCGGGCTAAGCTTTAGGGGCTACGCATCGCTCGTAGCAGGTTTGGCGGCAGGCGCAGCGATGGGCACGATTTCCATCGCTTGCGATATAATGGGCCTCAAAAGCCGGGCTGCGGAGGAGATCTCGCTTGCTTTAAGCCCGATCGATATCCTACTAGTTAATTTTATGTTGATAGCACCCAGCGAGGAGATACTGTTCAGGGGCCTGCTCGTTCCTAGGCTAGGGTTGATACCTTCCTCGATCGCGTTTGGTTTAGTGCATGTCGTCGGTTATCGTGCATGGGGCGAGGTGGTTGTAGCTACACTATTTGGGCTACTGTTAGGTTGGATCTTTCTACGCACCGGGAGCCTCCTAGGGCCATGGGTAGCGCATGCTTTATCGAATATAATCTCCATGAACTACCTCCATCGACGGAAATCTCGATTCCCCGGTCTTGTTTCGATGCCACCGTCGAAGCGGAAATAGCAGAGATAAAAGTAGTAGCTTCGATAGAATTATAGGTGCGGCCGTGGTCTAGCCTGGTTAAGGCGCTATGCGCCGCCAAAGGACCCAGGCTCCCCGGGCCTGTGGCGCGGGTTCGAATCCCGCCGGCCGCACCTAGTTTCCATCAAATTTAAAAGGCTCGATCAAGTTTCGATTGTTATCGGTGACTACGTGGGAAGAACTGTCAAATCATTCGCGTTGCTCGCGCTGGCGGTCTTGCTATGCATCTTGGCATTTGATCCTCTAAGAGCTCGAGCGGCTCAGGAAGTTTCGCAGACAAGTGAGTCGATTAAAGCCGGAGCGTGGGTAATTTCGATCGAAAAGGTTGACCCAGCCGCCGGTACCTTCACGATTGATTTTTACCTCTGGTTTAAGTACCAGGGGGTGAAGCCGAACATCGAATTTTTAAACGGAACGCCCTCGAGGTTCGAGAAGATAACGGAGAGGGAAAATTACGTGGAGTATCGCGTTAAGGGTATCTTCGTCAAGCCCTTGGACTTTAGAAACTTTCCGTTTGATGAGCATTTCTTGACGGTCGAATTGGAGGATAAGGAGCGCGGAATCTCCGAGCTAAGGTTCGAGCCAGACTTGGAGGAAAGTGGAGTAGATCCTGAGCTGGCGATAGTGGGCTGGAACGCTAGGGACTTCAAGATATTTACGACGGAGCATGTATATCCAGACGAGAATTACTCTAGACTCGTGTTTGGAGTAACGATATATCGATCGAAGCTCTCGGTTGTGCTCAAAAATTTTCTCCCGATCATCGTCATCACCTTGATTTCCTTGCTAACGTTCTCGATCTCGGTCAAGAACTTCGGACAGAGAGTTGGGATATGTGTGACGACGTTGATGTCAGCCGTGGCTTATCACTTGGCCGCGCTGGGGGGCCTTCCACCATTGGGTTACCTCACGTTTTTGGATAGGGTAATGCTCGTTGTGTACACCCTTTTCCTGTATAACTTGGCGGTTTCGGTCCAGGCTATGAGGCTGGTGGAGGCCGGAAAGGTGGAGGAGGCCGAAAGGTTCGAGACTAAGATGCAAAATTTACTCCCAGCAGTGGTCGCGGCATTATGCGTGGTGTATATCGGACTCATCGGATTCTTTGCCTAGTTGCTTTTAGTAGGCGGTAGAAAATTCGCATTTGAGTGCCAGAAGGTCAATCGCTTGAGCGTTTTTGCTTTTTAAAGTCCCGTCCGCCAAAGCCGGACAGGGTTAGGATGGATCGAGGTGGCCAGCTGACCGGTGTGCCCATAAAACTCGTCATGGCGCTCGTGATCGGAACGATGGTTATGGGGGTGATGATGCAGTTCGTCGGTACGGCCGAGCGTACGGTCCTTCGAGATATGGACGTGAGATTCAGCATCTCGAGCAATAAGTTGACGGTCAAGGTATATGATGCCGCAAGCGGCGATAACCTCGGCGGCGCAACCGTGGTGGTGAAGTACCCAGGAGGGATGAAAGCCCATACCTTGGGCACGAACTCGAACCAGTACACCTTTACCATCCCCCTTGGGGGCAACGATGTCGTCGTTGCAACGGTGAGGGTGACGCGCCACGGGTACATCCCATGGGAAGGAGAGGTCGCTGTGGGAAAGTGACATAATGTGCCTCGACGAACGAGGAATCGAATGCTTGCCGGTAACGCTGCTGCTCAGCACCCTGCTTGCAGCTTCTACCTTAGTCCTAGGCCTCTCTTGCCTCGATAGGTTTCAAAGGCTAAATGAGCGACAGCGCGCGATGGAAAGCTTCGACACGTTTGTGGCGAAGATTAAGACGGTCATCGCGGGCGGACCTAATAGTTTACAATTTGTCGAACTTGAAACGCCAAATGCCAAGATAGTCGCACGAGGAACCCTCCTGCAGCTCTGGGCAGGTGAAGAAATCCTGAGAAGCGAGATAGTTTTATTACCCGTTCTGTTAGGTGATCAAAGCAACTGGGAAATACGCGATGGACGCTTTGCCGTCGAGCTTCAACTCGATAGTTCGGGCAAATACATGATACGTTTGCGGAGGCTTTAGCTTGGATAAATATGGCCTCATGGATTTTTTATCGTGTAAAATTGGCACGATGTTTGCCGCAATGTCCCTTTTGGGTATCGCATTAGCGACGTTCTCGTTTTCATTGCATGCCCTCGAGCGAGAAGAGCTCTATGGAGTGGCAAACGCGATCGGGCAGTCGATCTCGATGGCGGAGGGTTTACCGGGAAAAGTAAAAATTACGCACAAACTTCCAACCCTCTCGAGTCCATTTGAGGTCTCCCTTACGGGCGAGCCACGAGGCCGTATGCAATTGATACGAGTCTTGGTGGTGGCTGAGGAGAAGGTCGAGCGCGTGTTTTTGACGGGCTATGAGATCAATGGCGGTTGGTTTGAATTAACTCGCGAGAACCCTAGCTCGATTCAAATCGAAAAAGATGGCGATGTTACTCGCCTTGAGTTGGTTTAGGTGGGACAACTTTCGACTGCGGAGGATCTGTCTTCGGTCTTCATCGTGGCATGTTTGATGGTGGTATTCATAACTGCCTTAGTCCACTCTTACCATATATTTGCGGAACGGAAAAATACCTGTGAAGACTTCAGTGTTGCGCTGGATATCGCGAGCAGATTAGCCGGCGAAGTACTGGTCAAACATGAAAATAACACATATCCGGGGCTTTTGAACCTCAAGTCGCTCGAGGATGAGCTCGAGCGTTATCGCGAGTTCCTCCTTATACAGGGTATAGACTTAAGCATCGAAGTCAGGTCGCTGGATGGCAAAACCATTTTAGCTTACGGCGAGCGGCCGACCCGTATCCGTCAATATTTTTCGCCCCCATGTTCGGTAAGCTTACCGATCGTGATAGCCGAGGCGCCGACATCAAGGGTGCTCGGCGAGCTCGTGGTGCGGGTCTGGAGGTAGTTGTATGGGCGGGAGGGGTCAAGCATGTTTAGCCGATGTGCTCGTGTTTGCGCTGATGGTGACGATCGCGTGCTCGCTTTTGATCGTGGTAAATCCAGTTGAATCCATTGCCTTAGGTGACCGCTACGCGGTTCAGCTGACCCACAGCATACTGCTGGCACTCCAACATTCAACTGCAAATGAGTTTGGGGGGTTAACGTACAGGCTGAACATCCAAGCCCCATGGGGTTCGACGTCGCGAGAACTTCGACACAAAACTTTATCGCAATTATTGGTGGAGGATGCCCTCTGCAACCTTCGCGTCAAGGTCAACGGGCGCGAGCTGGAAATGTCAAATCATAATCGAGAGTTAGACGATGCAATACGCGACCTCCTTAAAAGGATGCTCGATAAATTCATCGGCGGGCGCTATGGTTATAGCTTAAGGGCGCGAATTGTGCCGACAAAACTGTCGCCGTCCATTCAGATCTATTTTGAGATCTCGGTTGAGAGCCTTGGCGGCGAAGGATGGCGGGAGGTACATTCCGAAACCATCTCGTTCGGCCTTCCTTTAACCAAGCGTGACCTAGTCTCCTACGCGGGAGGCATTGGTTCGATCGATTTCTTTCAAGCAGGACCAGAGATTGCGGTCGAAGTAACGCTTAGCCTGTGGTCAAGATGAAAAGACGCGGATTTATGCCATTTGTAACAGTTGGTTTTTTCATCTTACTAATAGTTGCCACGCTTGTGGGACATGCTGCTTGGTCACGGCATCATCAAACGCTTGAAGAAGTGGAGAAGGCAAAAAGCTTCTCGCTCTTAGCGCTGGCAGCAAGCGTTCAAAATGACCTTCAGCAGTCGGCGCGCTATGCGGTTTATGAGGCACTTTGGTCGGTTTGCGAGCGAGCCGATGATTACCGCGATGATGTGGTGCGAGTAGCAGCGATAGAGGAGCTGGCGGCTGAGTACTTCATCGAGCGAATGTTCGATTTGGCTCGCGTGTACGAGAGTCGCGATTCGCGCATCCGGCTTGAGTTTACTGGTTGCAAACCCTCATTCAAGCTATTACCAATGGAAAATGGTTATGCGCTGGCAAGCGTAGAGTTTGCAGGGTCCGTTGATATCTCAATCGCTTCTTTGGACAATGATATGGAGCTAACGTTGACATACAATAAATTTGAGATCATGATAGATTGTCGGTACTTTCTGCTTCAAGAAAGCATGCGTAGGTTCATCGAGGAAATCGAAGAGGTTAACTCCAGTTGGATGTGGGCTGAATATGCTATTGCGTGGGGCCAAGCATTAGCTGGGCAAGTGGAGTTGAACAGCGAACGTAGCAAGTCGTTGTTTGAATTGGCTTGGAGAAATCACGAGCTCAATACGTTTGGATCATACGATCGTTTCGCTATGTTTGGTCAGACCATGAGTTCAGGCGTTGCGATGCTCTCGCGAATGGACCAAGGTGCTCGGGCTTCCATTACCGTAGTAGATGTGGAAACGATGATGAAATATTTAGATCGTGCCCTCGCTTTGCTCGAAGATGCGGAAATCGAGTTAAGGAAAATTGAATTACTTGTCCACCACGCAACCACGGTCGCCCAGCAAGGGCACGTTCATTCGGAGAACTTGGAAAAGAAAGTGTTATTGGAAGAAATCAACGAAAAACTGAGCAATGTTTTATGGGGACTCGATAAGGCAAGAAATAAGGTGA
>JAWCKY010000088.1:0-12511 GCA_038851365.1 Hadarchaeales archaeon (SeqCode) | reverse complement strand
CTTTAGACCCCGAAACAGCGGTGATCCTATTGGATATCGTCCTAGGTCATGGTGCCGATATGGATCCAGCTGGTGCTTTGGCGAAAACCGTTGTGCAGGCGAAGAGGATCGCAGAGGAGGGGGGGAGATACCTACCTGTGGTGGCGTCTGTCTGCGGTACACCTCAAGATCCTCAGGATCTGATCTCGCAGGAGAAAAAGCTCAGGAACGCCGGCGTGATAGTCATGCCGAGCAACGCTCAAGCGGCGCGAATGGCGGCCCTGATAGCGACCCGAGGAGGGGTTTGGGAAAAAATCTTTGGGGGAAAATGATGGAACTCACCAAGTTCCTACGGGAGCCAAAGATCATCAACGTCGGCGCAAAACATTTCTACGACGACCTTAAATCTCAAGGGGCAGATGTAGTTCACGTCGATTGGAGGCCGCCAGCAGGAGGAGATCGAGAAATTATAGACTTGCTCGATAAATTGAAGAAAATTTAGGAGGTGAAAAATTGGGGAAGATAGAGGAAGCAAACGAGAAGGTAATCAACAAGATTATGGAGGCCAGGCCTGTTTTAGTGGGGGTCAGGAAGGCAAAGGATGTGATTCCCGGCATGAAAGAGTATATGCTCCTTCATGCCGGGCCTCCGATCACTTGGGAAAGGATGTGCGATCCGCAGCGCGGGGCCGTTATGGGCGCTGCAGTCTTTGAGGGTTGGGCCGACAGTCCAGAGGAAGCGGCAAAAATGGCAGAGCGCGGAGAGATAGAATTTTCTCCATGTCATGAGCATGATGCCGTCGGCCCGATGGCCGGGATAACTTCGCCCTCGATGTCCGTATACGTGGTCAAGAACGAGGTACACGGGAACATGGCATATTGCAATCTCAACGAAGGGGTGGGCAAGGTCCTGAGGTATGGGGCCTATTCGCAGGAAGTATTGGACAGGTTGAGATGGATGGAAGAAGAAATGGCGCCGTTGTTAGCGGAGGCGCTCAAAAAGTCGGGTCCTATCGATCTCGTTGGTATAATGGCAAAGGCTCTCCACATGGGGGATGAGCTCCATTGCAGGAATACCGCGGCCAGCTTGATCTTCTTGAGAACGATTGGCCCCCATATGGTTGAGACGGGTTTCGACGCGAAGATCATAAGCAGGGTGATGGAATTCATGGGCAGGAATGAGTTAACGTTTCTCCAACTTTCGATGGCGGCATCGAAGGCAATGCTGGATGCTGGACATGGGGTCGAATACAGCACGATAGTCACGGCAATGACAAGGAACGGAACAGATTTCGGAATCAGGGTCAGTGGTCTACCGGGGCAATGGTTTACCGCTCCTGCACCTATCCCGAAGACCCTATTTTTCCCAGGCTTCAAGGAAGGGGATCAAGGCAGGGATATCGGAGATAGCGCGATCATGGAGACAATGGGGTTAGGCAATTTCGCTTGCATCTGCGCACCAGCGGTCGTTCAAGTAGTAGGCGGAACCGTAAAGGATGCAGAAATGTTCACGCGGGAGATGAGAGAGATCACGATCGCTAGGCACAAAGTATTCACTATTCCATATATGAACTTCGAAGGGACCTCGCTCGGTATAGACATACGAAAGGTGGTTGAGACCGGGATAGAACCATCCATAAACACTGGCGTGACTCATAAGAAAGCGGGTATCGGCGGAGTTGGTTTTGGCCTCGTAAGAGCCCCGATGGAGTGTTTTAAAAAAGCGCTTAGGGCATTCGTCGTAAAATATGGATAAGTGCTCCACGAGCCTAAATTCGCAACTCGTCGAGTGACAACTTGAAAAGCCTCATCTGATATTGTAGAGATTTCTTAAATCGAAATAAAAAAAAGCCCCGCTCGTCACGGGGCATCCCGAGCTACTCGCTTATAAATGCGACCACTCTGCACCAGGCCGACTCCCCGCCCTCAAATTTCACCGGCAAGCAACTGATCACGCATCGGCGGTTCTGTAGCTCCGGGGCCGAGATCTGTCCACCGAGGTTTTCCAAGTGGATGCAGTCGTGGGGGAAGAGGGCATTGTGGGTCAGTTGGTAATCCTCAGGCGGGAAGAGCTTATCGACCTGGTCCTTCCCGAACTTTTTCTCCGCCAAGGCACGCACCCGATCGCAGTGGCCAAACGTTCCCTTGCCCAAGAACCTCCCTATCGGGAGATTCATAGGATGGTCGGTGGAGACCGCGTCAACGCCCCAGATCTTTATTTTCTTCTTTAGTAACCAGTCCACCATTCGCCGATCTGCTCCGGGATGATAGTGGATGTAGCGTTCCTCATCCGGCTCTGATCCACCATAACCATATCGGTGCCAACCGGTGTGAAGGATGAGGATGTCGCCCTCTTTGACATCCACGCGTTCTTCGATCATCTCAGGCGTGTAGATCGCGAGGTCGTCCATCTCATCCGTGAGGTCCACAATTACCCCGGGTCCGCAAGCCCATTCTATAGGTACTTGGTCGATGGTCTTCCCCCGTGTGAGGAAGTGACGTGGTCCGTCCAAATGCGTACCTATGTGGAGCGAGCTCTGGATGTACTGCGCATTGACTCCATGCTCCGGCTTTCGTTTGAAGTATTTCATTTCGAAGGGCGGATAGTATGGCCAGAAAGGTGTATGTATTCCAAGCGGTTGCGAGAGGTCGTACATCTTCACTTTTTTGTTATCGAACAACTCCAGCAGTTTATCCATTTTTTACCTCCAGACGTCCCTCATCAATTGGGATATAAAAATTTTGGTCGCAGACGTTGATACAGGGCAGGCATAAATAATCGTCCCGTATAAATTTTATCGGTGTTTAGTTCGGTGTCATCATGATCGTTACCCCAGTTTATGATGAGCCAGCTTTATTGATAGAAGTCGAGCGAGAGAAGGCGCTGGTGGTCTCCGACCTTCACCTAGGCCTAGAAGGAGAGTTAATGAAAGAGGGCGTCACGTTGCCAAGTCAAATGCCAAAGCTCAAACAAAGGCTGATTGAGCTCATCAAACGTCAGGAGCCGAATAGGCTCATCTTTCTCGGTGATGTCAAACATAACGTCCCTATAACGACTTGGCAGGAGTGGCGCGAATTACCGGAGTTTTTCTCAGCACTAACCGAACTCACTCGCGTTGAGGTCGCCAAGGGAAACCACGACGGAGATTTGGAGGGAATGGTGCCCCCCGATGTGGTGATCCATGGAGCAGGTGGGCTCGTCATAGGTAAGCGCTCAAGAGTTGGTCTGATGCACGGGCATACTTGGCCCAGCGAGAGGCTATTAAGAACCAAATTATTGGTGATAGCCCACAATCATCCCGCGGTCGAATTCAGGGACAAGCTGGGCGCACGCACGGTTGAGCCGGCTTGGCTGAGGTGTAAGCTAGAGCCGTCACGATTTCCCGATGAACTTCGAAAGGCAGTTAGGGGTGATTGGCCCGAGCTATTGGTGATGCCGGCATTCAGCGAAATGGTGAGCGGAGCTCCAGTGAATAAACCCATCCCGGAGGAACTTTTGGGCCCGATGTTTAAGGCGGACGCCGTGCGTCTTGAGGATGCCGAAGTTTATTTGTTGGACGGCACTTTTTTGGGCACCGTGAGCGCCTTGAGGAAATTGGCGGAGGTGGCCAGAAGTTGAGCGCCGCTACATGCCGAACGATGGGGAAAACCCTAGAGGAGTGGACAGCGATAAGACATGCGCGAAGACCATTTAGCGACGAGGTTAGCTTGGGCTGTTTAGAAGAATACGTGAGGGAGTGGTTCTGCAGGAACTTTGAGGAACTCACGCCACCCCAGCGCTACTCCTTCAAACTGATCTCCGAGGGCAAGAACGTCATCATCACCGCTCCAACCGGAAGCGGCAAGACGCTCGCGGCTTTTATGGCCATTTTAAGCGATCTCTTCAAGCTCGGCGAACAGGGCAAGCTCGAAGACAGCGTCTATTGTATCTACGTTAGTCCGCTCAAAGCGCTGGACAACGACGTTCGCAAAAACTTGTTGGTCCCGTTGACCGAGATCCGCCAGATAGCGCGGGAACGTGGGGTTGAGTTGCCAGAAGTTAGAATTGCCGTCCGAACCGGCGATGTTCCACCTCACGAGAAGCAAAAGCAGCTGAAGCTTCCGCCCCACATCCTCGTGACCACGCCCGAGAGCATCGCGGTCCTGCTCAATGCACCGAAGTTCGTCAAGTACTTGAAGACAGTAAAGTGGGTCATCGTCGATGAGATCCACGAGTTGGCTAACAACAAGCGTGGCGTGCATTTGGCGCTCTCGCTCGAGCGCCTCCGAGAAGAGGTTGGGGCGGACTTCCAACGGATAGGCATGGGCGCAACGCTTCATCCGCTCGAGGAGGCGGCGAAGTACCTCGTTGGATACGACGACGATGGGAGGCCTAGGAGTTGTACCCTCGTCGACGTAAGCTGGTATAAGCCGTTCGACCTGCAGGTGATGAGCCCCGTGAAAAATATAGTTAAAGCTAGCGCAGCGCAATGTAACGTTGCTCTTTACAGGCTCCTCGATAAGCTCATAAGCTCACATACGACGACGTTAATATTCACGAACACACGGAGCGGTACGGAACGGGTAGTCTATCACCTCAAGGAGAGATGGCCGGAAAAGTACAACGATGAAACCATCGGCGCCCATCACGGTTCCCTCTCCCGCGACATCCGTCTGGACATAGAAGACAGGTTGAAAAACGGTTTGATGAAGGCCGTCGTATGCAGCACGTCGCTCGAGCTCGGCATCGACATCGGTTACATAGATTTAGTGGTACAGATAGGCTCGCCGAAGAGCGTAACGCGAGCGGTGCAGCGAATCGGGCGCAGCGGACATAGGTTTAGGGACAAAGCGAAGGGCCGAATCATTGTACTAGATCGCGATGACTTGGTCGAATGCAGCGTCATGCTCAAGTGCGCGAAGGAGAGGAAGCTTGACGAGATAGACATACCCTCGAACTGCTTGGATATACTCGCCCAGCACATCGTTGGGATGGCGTTAGCTAAGAAGTGGAAGGTAAACGATGCTCTAAAAGTCATCAGGCGGGCCTATCCCTACCGCAACCTAAGCGAACACGATTTTCGAGCGTTGCTTCGCTACCTAGCTGGTCACTACGCCTCGCTGGAGGACAGACGCGTCTATGGCAAAATATGGTACGATGAGCGCGACGACACGTTTGGAAGGCGTGGCAAGTATACGAGGATAATCTATTACCTGAACTTGGGTGCCATTCCGGACGAGGTCAAAATAGACGTTTACCGCCACAGCGATCGCCGCTACATAGGTGGCATAGAGGAGGGCTTTCTGGAGCGCCTCCGTCCGGGGGATATCTTTGTGCTTGGAGGAAAGCTATATGAGTTCAGGTTCGCGAGGGGCATGCGATGTTTCGTCGACGATGCTCCGAAAGGGGCGGTGCCCACCATTCCCTCCTGGTTCTCGGAGATGTTGCCCTTAAGCTTTGACTTGGCGCTAGAGGTGCAACGCTTTAGGGAAGAGATGAAACGTAAATTGGACAAAGGGGAGTCTAAGGATAAGATCGTCGAATGGATCTCAAGGGAGTACCCGGTAGATGAGAGGGCAGCCAATTCGCTCTATGAGTACTTCAGGGAGCAATACCTCTTCACCGGAGGCAAGATTCCGGTGAGGGGCGAGCTTTTGGTCGAGCGGACCCAAGACCTGGAGGGAAGGCGCTATTATGTTTTTCACTCGCTCTTCGGGAGGAGGGTCAACGAAGCCTTATCCCGCGCGGCCGCGATCCTTGCCTCAGACATGCTCGAGGCGAACGTCGCCGTCATCTTGAGCGACAACGGGTTCGCGATGATGGTGCCTAGGGGGAAGGAGCTCGACGTTGAGGGGCTCGTCCGAGAGCTTACGCGCATCAATTTGGAGGAGCTCCTGAAGGCGAACATAAGGCGCACGGAGCTCATGAAAAGGCGCTTTAGGCACTGTGCGGCTAGAAGCTTTTTGGTGCTGCGAAACTATAAGGGCTACAAAATAAGCGTTGGCAAACAGCAGTTGAGCTCTCAAACGCTGCTGAACGTGGCCGAGGAGATCGATCCGAACTTCCCGGTGATAAAGGAGACGTATCGGGAGATACTCGAGGACACGATGGATGTTAAAAGAGCCAAGCTCGTGCTCGATTGGCTCAAAAACGGCAAGCTTAAGCTCGAAGTGATTTCGACGGATGTCCCTAGCCCCTTCGCCCACAACCTCATCGTGCTCGGTGAAGCCGATATAATCTTGATGGAAGATCGCAAGAAGCGATTGCTTCAACTCTATGAGGCCGTGATGAAGCGTATAGGTAGAAACCTCTGAACCTTGACATAATTTAAGGGCAAGGGTTAGGAAATTGAGGTCATCTCACGTAACTTTTTATCGTACAGATAAAAGCTAGGAAATACAAATTTTTTTTGAAAACCATGAAGCTTTGGGGCGAGATAGAAATATTGGAACCTTGGCCGGCGATCCACATTTCTAAAATAGATGCCATCGCGATCGCCGACCTCCACTTAGGTTATGAGGGAATAATGGCCGAGCAGGGTATCTTTGTGCCCAAGGTGCAGTTCGAGAAGGAAATGGAGATCCTCAAGGAGATAGTAAAAAAGCAGAGGGCCAGTCGATTCATCATCTGCGGCGACATCAAGCATGAATTCTCGGAAACAAGTTATCATGAATTCGTCGAGGTTACGGATCTCTTCAAGTTCCTCCGCGAGAACCTGCGAGAGGTCATCGCGATCAAAGGAAATCACGATAATTACTTGATCCGCGTCACGAGGCGGCACGATATCGCGCTTTACGATGAGCTCGAGTTTGGTGATTTTTACTTTATGCACGGCCACGAGGTGCCGAAGGGCTTGACGACGACGAAGGCGAAGTACGTGATAATGGCGCACGAGCACCCCGCCATCGTGCTTTATGATGAGGTCGGCGGCAAGGAAAAGCTGGATTGCTTTTTATACGGTGATTTCAACGACAAAAAGCTATTGGTCCTGCCCGCATTTTCGACGCTCGCGGAGGGAAGTCAAATAAACGTTATTCCTAAAGAAGAGCTTTTATCGCCCATCCTCAGGGATCTCGTCGATATCGACGAGCTGAAAGTCGTGGGCATAGCTCCGGAAATAGGTTGTTTGGAGTTCCCCAAGCTGGGGAAACTCAGGTTATAATACCGCTTTTGAAAAGCTTTTATAAGCAAGTTGGGATTAGGGGTGGGGGGCGAAGTTTGGTCGACGTGATGATAATAGGTGCCGGTCCTGCTGGCTTATTTGCGGCGCATGAGTTATCGACCAAGTCAAAGTTAGAGGTTTTAGTCGTGGACATGGGACGGGAAATAGATAAGCGCGTCTGCCCAGCGATGGAAACCGGCACGTGTGTCCGCTGCGAGCCCTGCCACATCATGTGTGGCTTGGGCGGTGCGGGTGGCATGTCCAGCGGGACGTTAAACCTTCGCTACGACATAGGGGGCGACCTGAGTGAACTGACGGGAAGCGTCGAGAAGGCAAAGGAACTAGTCGAGGAAGTCGACGCCATCTTCCTCGAGCATGGGGCACCGGCTGAGATATACGGCGTCGAGTCCGATGAGGTCGAGCAGCTCAGGAGGCGAGCCGCTGCCGCGGGCGTGAAGTTCATACCCATACCCCAGCGCCACATAGGCTCCGAGCACCTGCCAGCGGTGGTGAATTCCTTAAAACAAAAACTGGAGCGACAAGGCGTCAAATTCATGCTCAACACCCGCGTGGATCGGGTCGGCGAGGGTGAAGTCGTAATAAAGGGTAAGTCGGTCAAGGCTAGGTACATCATCGCGGCGCCCGGTAGGGTTGGTGCAGTTTGGTTCGCGGAGCAGGCCCGCGCGTTGGGCATAGAGCTCAAACATGGTCCGATCGACGTCGGCGTCCGCGTGGAGGTGCCCGCGGTCGTCATGGATCCCGTGATAAAGGTCAGCCGGGACCCGAAGTTCCACATCATTACCAAGACCTTCGACGACTTCGTTAGGACCTTCTGCGTCAATTATCAGGGTTACGTGATGGAGGAGAGGTACGACGATTACGTGGGCGTCAACGGGCACTCCATGCGCGCTAGGAAATCGCCGAACGCGAACTTTGCCTTCTTGACCAGGGTGGAGCTCACCCAGCCGGTGACGGACACCACCGCTTACGGGCGCTCGATAGCCTACCTCGCCACGACGATAGGGGGTGGCCTTCCCCTGCTCCAGCGGTTGGGGGACCTCCGCAGGGGTAGGCGCTCCACTTGGGAACGCATCGAGAGGGGGCACGTCAAGCCAACGCTCAGGAGCGTGACGCCGGGCGATATCTCCATGGCCTTGCCTGGGAGGATCGTGACCAACATCTTGGAAGGCCTAGAGCGGCTCGACCAAGTGATACCCGGCGTGGCGTCCGACTCGACGTTGCTCTATGCTCCGGAGGTGAAGCTGTACGCGATGAAGATAGCCGTCGACGAGAACATGGAGACGAGCGTTCCAAACCTCTTCGTCGCGGGCGACGGCGCGGGCCTGTCGCGGGGGATAATCACCGCGGCGGCGACCGGGCTACTCGCTGCTAGAGGTGTCCTGAACAAGGCCGGCGTGCTCACTCGATGATCTCGAGCCTAGAGAGGATTTTCCTCTGCTCGGCGGTCAACTCTATTCGATGCTCGCGCTCCGGGATGGTTATCTCCTTCTTCTCGCCGAAGAGCGGGGTGGTGAAGTAGCGGAAGCCATGGTCGTTGAGCATGGTGACCATGCGCTTTAGCTCTGGATGGCGGTCGTGGAGCTTAAGGCAGGCGGCGACGTTCGCCCCGCTGGAGATGCCCACGAAGAGGCCCTCCTCCATCGCTAGGCGCCTCGTCATCTGGATGGCCTCCTCGGAGGAGACGAGGATCACACCGTCGAGCACGGAGATGTCGAAGATCGAGGGGACAAAGCCGTCCCCTATGCCCTCGATGCGATGAGATCCCCAGCGTTGTTTTGATAGCACCGGACATTCAGCCGGCTCGACCGCGTAAACTTTGATGTTGGCATTTCTCTCCTTGATGTAGCGCCCGACGCCGGTGATCGTGCCAGCCGTCCCCTGCGCCGCGACGAAGGCATCGAAGGCGCCGCCGGTTTGCTCCCAGATCTCGGGGGCAGTGGTCTCGTAGTGAGCCTGAACGTTTAACGGGTTGTTGAACTGGTCCACCCAGAAGTAGCGCCCCGGGTTAAAGGACATTATCTCCCTCACCTTTTCCACCACTAGGTCGACGTCGGACTCCGCCCCGGGCAAAGTCAGTATTTTTGCACCATAGGCTGAGATGGCCTTCTTCCTCTCCTCGCTCATCCCCTCCGGCATGACTATGAGGACGGGGTAGCCTAGGTAAGCCCCTATCATCGCCGTAGAGATGCCCGTGTTGCCCGTCGTGCTCTCGATGATGGTCATGCCCGGCCTAAGCTTTCCGCTCTGGATGGCATCCTTCAGGATCTTGAGCAATATTCTATCCTTCAGGCTCCCCGATGGATTGAGGAACTCGGCCTTGCCCAGTATCTCTAGGTCGCGCCCATCGGCGATCTTATTGAGACGCACCATCGGCGTTAGGCCTATGAGCTCCGTCACGTCCTTCGCTATCTTCCTGTTGCGTCCCCAGTCGAGTTCCAACCGAACACCCGTCGACCAATTTAGCTGAGAGCTATATAAAAACAAACAAGAAGACTGGATTCGATGAAGATCCCTTGGGTGACCCTCCTCCTGCGGATTGGCTATCCATCGATAGGTTCCGGTGTTGCCAAGGGGATAGTGTACTTATTGATCGCCGCAGTTCTGGCGATGGTGCTATTGGTGATCCGCCCTAGGCCCAAGCGGGAGAAGCCCCGAGTCTTCCTAGCTAGGGCGCCCAAAAGGGAGGGGCAAGGGGGAAAACGGCTGGGTAAATAGGATTTTATCCTTTTCCTCCACACTTTGATGTCGGGGTCGTGGGGTAGCTTGGCCTATCCTTCTGGCTTTGGGAGCCAGAGACCCGAGTTCAAATCTCGGCGACCCCACCAGATTGTTTTTTAAGCGCGATCAAGCGAAAGTGAGCTCTAAAGCAAAACCAGGTTGGAGCCCCGGGTGGGCTTCGAACCCACGACCTACTGATCGCTCGCCGCCCGGTTACAAGTTTCGACAGCCAACCTTCAGTCGCTCTACCAGGCTGAGCTACCGGGGCCCAAAAAACATGCGATTTAAAGCAATTAATCGGTTTCGATTATGGTTTCTCCCTGCGCAGCTTGTACCACTCAAGTAGCGCTCCAGATGCGCTCAGCACGCCCTCGGCGACGTCGAGCATGGCCGCCCTTTGGTCTGGGGCATTCACGACGCCGGACGCTATGATCACGCCCTCCGCGCCCAGCTGGAGGGCCACGCGCACGTCCTCGCCCGTGGAGATGCCTGCGCCGCATAGCACCCTGACGTCGGGGTTGACCTTGTGCACCTCCTCCACGGTGTCGCGCACCACGTCGGGTCTAACTTTGGAGATCGAGGCGCCCGAGCCTATAAGCTCCGGCGGCTCCACGGCTATCATATTCGGGCCTAGGGCAGCGACGGACTTGCTTATGTTGACGTTATCGGTGCAGACGACGCTCACCATGTCCAGCTCCCTCATCCGCTTGATGATCTGCTCGATGTCGAAAAGCCTGAGGCGGTGCTCCGAGTGGTTTACGATCGAGCCTATAGCACCCGCTTCCTTCGCCGCCTCGGGCAGGACCCAGCCGGTGTAGCTGCCGGGCGAGATCGGGTCCACGTGCTGCGCGAGCACCGGGATATCGACGTTTGATGCTACACGGAATATATCGGCATGTTGCGGCGCGACGGCTACGCTCACGTTTTTCTCCTTGGCGATTTCCGCGATGATCTCGGCAAGCCTCAGGGCCTTCTCGCCGGTCGCATCGGCGTACGTCTTGAAGTTCACTATTACAAGCGGTGTTTCGAGCATCTCTCCACGGTCAAACTCATTTATCCAACGGGTTTAAAAATTTCCTCATCAAAACCCTCGACCATGCGCCGCCTATTGGTCAGCATATTCGTGGCATCGCTCGCCATGGGCATCGTCGGGCTGGCGCTGGTACTTTACGCGAAGGACCACTTCCACGCCAGTTACACCGAGATAGGCCTATTGGGTCCAACTTACGCCGTTCTCCACGTTCTCCTCTCCGTGCCCTCGGGGCGCTTGGCGGACCGCTATGGCAGGGGACGCTTCATCTTCCTCGGCTTCGTCCTCACCGCTTGCGCGTTCGTATTGTATTCTCGGGCGAGCACCATGGCTTTGCTGCTTGCGGCGCGCCTCTTGCAGGGTGCCGCCGAGGCGCCGATATGGGTGAACGCTCAAAGCGCGGTGGCTGAACTCTCGAACGAGCTTGGCCGCGGAAAGGCGATGGGACGGTACGGCGTGTCTTGGGCAGCGGGTTTCACCATCGGACCGTTCGTCGGGGGCTATATCTACGAAGCGCTCGGCCCTGTCAGGACTTTCCGGTTGGGTGCTGTCTTGACCTCGGTCGCGGCGGCGGTAATTGTTGGTGTCCCCTTCCAAAAACCGACGATGAAGTTAGGGAAAGCAACGCCGCGGGATTTGCTGCCCACCTGCTGGATCGGGTTGATTTACTACGGTGTGGTAGCGATAATCTTCACGCTTTTTCCCGCTCACGCCAGGCAGCTTAACATATCCGAGTTCCAAATAGGGATATTGTTGGCGCTGTTTGGAGGCGTCCGAGCAGTTCTCCTCTTGCCCTTGGGCATGCTTTCAGATAGGTTTGGGGTCAAGCCCGTCGTCCTTTTTGGCATCTCCTTGCTGGCGATGTCCGTTGGAGCCATGGCATCGACTACGCAATACCCCATGTTCGTCGTCATAATCGTGTTCCTAGCCATGTCGGAAGCCATAACCTATCCAGCGATGATGAACGCCGTCTCGAGGGTGGGAGGAGAAGAAAATAGGGGCTATGTGTTTGGGGTATTCAATTCAATAGCTACGATCGGCTGGGGTCTCCTACCTGGCATAGGCGGGGTTGTCGCGGATGCCTTTGGTCCGAAAACGCCCTATTTAATGTGCGCCCTTATGGCCTCGGCGACCGCAGCTTTTGTATGGAGGTTCTTTACACTTGAGGATAGAAAATAGCGTTCGGTCTTCCAATTATAGTGCCGGGGGCGGGAGTTGAACCCGCGATCTCAGGATTTCTCACATCATCTGTGGTCAGCACTCACAACCTGGGCGAGGTTATGAGTCCTGCGCTTTGACCAGCTAAGCTACCCCGGCAGTTAATTTTTCGTTCTCCCTCAATTTAACTTTATTCAAAGCTTGCGGGTCTTTTTTTAAGTTGATCGCAAATCCACAGATTGGGTCCAAAGCCATTTGCTTTAAAGAGATAGATTTTACCCCAAGCGTGCAAACTTCTGAAAATCCCTTTTCGAGCGCAAGATCTTGCACCCGCCTTCATAACCCACGTAGACGACATCAACGCAATTGGTGAACAAGCCGTTCTCCACGACTCCGGGCACGCGGTTGATGGCGTCCTCGAGTTCGGCTGGGCGGGGTATCGAGCTGAATTTGACATCCACGAT
>JAWCKY010000087.1:0-4890 GCA_038851365.1 Hadarchaeales archaeon (SeqCode) | reverse complement strand
CATGCACCCGGTACACGAGCGGAGAAGGAAGTTGGCTGGAAGGATATTTGGGCAGCTCAAACAGGCGTCCCGGGTATAGAAACCATGCTGCCGCTGATGCTCAGCGAGGGATTTGCGCGCGGCAGGTTAACGCTCGAAAGGCTTGTCGATGCGCTTTGCACGCGACCCGCCAAGATCTTTGGCCTTTACCCGAGGAAGGGTATCATCCGCGAGGGCTCGGATGCCGATTTGGTGATCGTCGATCTGAAGAAAGAGGTTACCATAAGGGCCGAGAAGTTGCACTATAAGGTCGGTTGGACACCATACGAAGGGATGAAAGTCAAAGGAGCGCCGGTGATGACCATATCCAGAGGTGTCGTGATAGTAGAGGATGGCGAAGTACAGGCGAAACCCGGCCGAGGGCTCTTTTTAAGCCGTTAGGAAATACGTTGACGATTATTTATCTGGATGCTTAAAAAAAGTGCCTTAGATTAAGCGAAGGATGTTCGTCTTCGGGCACCGCGCGAGGCGTTGAAGGTAAACTCGCCTATCGCCGCTGGTTACGTTCGCTCGGCTATAAGTTTTCCATACCGGCGAAGCGCTCGTAGAGCTGTGGCCCCTCTTTCCGGCAGATCGTAAACTGGGATATCGGTATCTCGAAGAATGTCACGAACCGCCATGTACCAATCTCCGCCGATGGCTACGTTCACGAAGGGTTTTTCCCGCACGTTTTTTGCGACATCTGCAAGGAGCCTCATTTCCTCTGGCTCCAGCAGGCAGGAGTCGAGTGCAGTGATCACCATTAAACCTTTGACCTGCGGATCCTTCAATACCCGCCCCAAGACGAACCTGTAACAATTTGCCCCCGCGCTGGGGGTTAGGTTTATCGTGTTATCGAGGCAAACATCTGGATATTGTCTTTTTATGCTTTTGATTACCCCTTCGGACAGCCTCGCCAACTCAAAACCCTCTCGGCGGACAGCCTCGGCCGCCAGCATCGCTAGGCCCTCTGCACTGCCAACGATCGCGATGCTGTCGCTTACCAAGGGGGGTTGTTTGGCAAGCGCTTCTGCCATGTCGAAGAATTCTTGTATATTCCCAGCCAGAACCGCCCCAGCCTGCTTCAGCGCCGCGCTGAAGATCCTTCCCTCCCAAATTGAAGGCCTCGCGAGCGCCGACCTTGTTGCATCGCACCCGAGCGCCACCACTGGCTTTTGCTTTGAGGCCTCACGTAGGGCCTGTAAAAAACGCCTTCCATCAACGCTTGCCCTCTCCGCGTATACGCAAATGACGCGGGAGCCCTTCTCTTCCGCCAAGTAGCGCATCGTTTCGACCGCACCAACGTCTATGCTGTCCTCGGTCACGGCGAACTTGCCCACGCCGATACCGTGCAAATGAGCCCAATCCACCATCGCGGGACCAACGCCTTGACCGCTGACGACAAATGAGATAGCGCCTCGTCTCGGTATCGCCCGGAGCTTGGGTATCAGGCAAAGTCCATTGGAAGTATTGACCACGCCCACGATACCTGGTCCGAGCACCCTGATACCCCGTTTAACTGCTGTGCGAGAGAGCTGTTCAGCTTGATCCTCTGTAAACCCGCTGGAGATCAAGACCATCGCCTTTACGGCGCTTTTATCCAAGAGCTTCCGCACGCAGTTAAGCGCTTGCTTCGGCTGCAGGACTAGGACGGCGAGATCAAGCTTCTTTGGCATGGCTTTGAGATCTCTTGAGGTATCCTCTAGCTGGCCGCTGAGGTCCACCACGTGCATCTTACCCTTGTAAAATCTTTGCATAGCTTGGACTACGGAGCGAAAAAACACCGCGTGAACGTCGGCTTTTCGGACCTCCGAGCAACCTATTAAAACGACGGACTTCGGCTCGAAAATCGCTCTTATGCCATTTTCGACCATCAACTGCCCTCCTTGAGTATCATCCTAGCATCGATGGCGATGGCTCCTTTTCCGCGATCGAACGCGAATACTGGATTTAAATCCAGCTCGGCTATTTCCGAAAACTCGCAAGCGAGATCCCCTACCTTTTGCAACATGTCGGCGATGGCGTCCACATCAACCTGCGGCTCGCCACGCAAGCCGGCCAACACGGGATAACCCTTGATTTCTTGTATCATCTCCCTCGCGTCCTCCGCGGTAAGAGGGGCAAGCCTAAAGCTGACGTCCTTCAAAACCTCTACCCATATGCCGCCGAGCCCGAACATCACCGTCGCACCGAAGGATGGATCCTGCATGGCACCTATTATCACCTCCTTTCCCTGCGGAAGGTATTCCTGCACCGTGACGCCGGCGATGTTCGCGTTGGGCTTGTAGGCTCGGGCGTTAGCGAGTATCTCATCGAACGCCTGTCTGACCTCAAGCTCGGAGCTCAATCCCACCTTCACGCCCCCTGCGTCGCTCTTGTGGACGATATCGGGCGATGCTATCTTCATGACCACGGGATATCGGAACTCCCTCGCGATCCTCACCGCCTCGGAGGCATCCCTCGCTAGCTCGGAGCGAGCGACCGGTATTCCCCAAGCAGAGAGCACCTGTTTTGCCTCGTGCTCCAATAGCACTCGCCGGCCCTGTTTTCTGGCCGACGCTAAAATTTCCGCGACCTTCTTCCGATCGGTCGCCATATAATCACGGGTTATTTACATTGGTCATTTTCATTATTTAAATTTTCCAAGCTCTTTGCTAAAGTTTTCGGATTTTTTCTTTCTCCTTTTTAGATTTTCTGGCATTAAAAAGACGATAATAAGTTTTAGGAAAAGGGTGAAGATCCGTTTTTGGTTTAACCACTTATTCTCCCCCAAACTAATGGACCTACGTCTTTTGCCGAATTTTAAAGACGAAGTCCCCTCAAAACTTAAAAATCGTGCCGGGCTATGGTTAATAGCTCGTGGTGATACGTTGGCCAAGACAAAGACTAGAGTCGTGGTGGCGCTGGGCGGGAATGCGATCCTCCAGAGAGGGGAAAGGGGAACATACGAAGAACAGCTCGCGAACGTGAGAAAGACGGCGGAGCAAATAGGTAAGATGATTTTGAGCGGAAAGTATCAGGTCGTCATAACCCACGGTAACGGTCCGCAGGTGGGTGCGATACTCCTCCAGAACGACGCTGGGCAGAAGTACGGCATACCGGCGATGCCAATGGACGTCTGCGGCGCCGAGAGCCAAGGGCTGATAGGGTATATGATACAGCAGTGCCTCCGCGAGGTCTTCGTCAAGGCTGGAAGGCCGGATATACCCGTTGCCACGGTGATAACCCAAGTCATCGTCGACAAAAACGACCCCGCCTTCCAAAATCCCACCAAACCAGTCGGCCCCTTCTACACGGAAGAGGAGGCGAAGAGGTTGGCCAAGGAGAAGGGGTGGGTCGTGATCGACGATGCCGGCCGCGGCTGGAGGCGCGTGGTGCCATCGCCCGACCCAAAGGACATCGCCGAGAAGGAGGCGATACGATGCCTCCTCGACGCGCACGTCGTCCCCATAGCCTCGGGAGGTGGTGGTATACCAGTGATCGAGGAGGACGGGAAATTGAAGGGTGTGGAGGCGGTGATAGACAAGGACTTGGCTGGCGAGAGGCTGGCCGAAGCGGTGGACGCGGACGTGCTGCTGATATTGACCGACGTCGATGGGGTGGCGATAAACTACAGGAAGCCCGATGAGCGGTGGCTGAGGAGGATGACGGTGGAGGAGGCGAAGCGCTACCTAGAGGAGGGCCAGTTCGCGGCGGGCAGCATGGAGCCGAAGGTGAGGGCCGCCGTAAGGTTCATCGAATGGGGAGGAAAACGGGCGATCATCGCATCGCTGGACCGAGCCCTAGAGGCCCTCGAGGGAAGGGCGGGCACGGAAATAGTAAGATGATCCATCTCAAAGGAACCTTTTTCGGAATCGATTTTTAGATGCGAACCCAATTTCCCTTTGGGATGAGATGACCAAAACCCCTCGAGAACTTGAAGGGCTACTCGAACTTCCCACCGTCAGACCCGCTCTGCTTTGGGAAAAGGTCCAAGATAGCAAGGTGAAGTGTAGCCTCTGCGAGAGACGATGCCAGATAAAAGAGGGGTCGACTGGTTTTTGTGGGACGAGAGTCAACATCGGCGGTCAACTTTACACGATGGTCTACGGTGATATATCCTCCCTCTCCGCCAACCCAGCGGAGAAAAAACCCTTTTATCATTTTTACCCCGGCAAGCTTTTCCTGACAGCGGGTACGTATGGATGCACGTTCCGATGCCCATGGTGTCAAAACGCGTCTATAAGTCAAGTCTCTCCGGACCCACGAGAGGCCAACTACATAAGCCCAGAGCACTTCGTCAAGATCTCCTTGGAAGAGGGATGCGTCGGGACCAGCCTGAGCTTCAACGAGCCCACCTTGCTCTTCGAATATGCGCTCGATCTGTTTCCCTTAGCGCACGAGAAGGGCCTAGTGAATACCTTCGTCTCGAACGGTTACATGACATCCGAAGCGCTCCGGATGTTGCGCGAGGCTGGCTTGGACGCCATCAACATCGATGTCAAAGGAGATGCCCAAGCGGTTCGAAAATATTGCGCGGCGAAGGTCGAGCTTGTTTGGCGAAACGTGCGGGAGGCCAAGCGCCTTGGGCTGCATGTGGAGGTGGTCAACCTCGTGATACCTGGGGTAAACGATCGCGAGGAGCAGTTTAGAGAATTGGCGAGGCGCCACCTTCGCGAGGCGGGGGATGAAACGCCCCTGCACTTCACAGCCTATTATCCCGCCTACAAGTTCGAGGCCCCGCCTACCCCCGTAGCGACCCTTGAGCGAGCCCACGACGTAGCGGTGGCGGAGGGCTTAAAGTTCGTCTACGTGGGCAATGTGCCCGGACACCGCTACGAGAACACTTACTGCCCGAACTGCGGCAGGCTGCTCCTCAGGCGCTACGGGCTC
>JAWCKY010000086.1:0-12010 GCA_038851365.1 Hadarchaeales archaeon (SeqCode) | reverse complement strand
GTGAGCTCGTCCTTACTTATCGCCACCAACGCTTTATCGGCAAACTCTTGGACGATCGCCTCGTGATCGAAATCCCCCCGCGATGCATCCTTGGCGAGCGTTCCTCGGAGCCTAAGCCTTATCAAGGGAAGCTTATCCGGATTTCTCCTGGGCCTCGCAAGTAGTTCGTGTAACTTTTGCCTGATCGCAGCGTTCAGCTGGGGTACACCAACGTTATCGAATACCATTTCCTCGTAGAAAAAGTCGCGCGTACAGCGAAGTTCCACGAACTCGTACTTCACCTCCTCCCCAAGGTCTAATAAATAGAAGCCCTTGGGCACCTGCGCTTCTATCGGAAGGAGCTGCGTGCGTTCCGTGCTACCGGGAAAAAGCAACGGCCTTCCGTGTACGCTAGCCTCAGCATGATAATGGATATGCCCACAAATATAGAGATCGAAACCTAACGGCAGATCTTCGAGGTCTATGGTTGGACTTTCCTCGCCGGAGAACACGAACTGCCCTACAGCTTGGTGCAGCATGAGGATGTTAAATGCCCCATTTACCGGTTTCGGGTTCCAAGCGCTAAGAACGCTCTTAGCGTAGCGCTCGGGCACGTTGCTCATGCCATGGATAGCCAACTTCCCAGCTGGGGTCTCTAAAACCAATGTGTTGGTATGGAGGTGAACGAGAAAACCGGCCGCCTCGAGCGCCTCCACCGGATTGACCAATCCCTTAACTCGCCGCTCGTGATTTCCGTGTAGCGCCACGATCGGCACTCCCTTGAAGGCCACCGAGGAAATATCGTCCGGATTTTTATCGATGGCCCCGCCGAGCTTGACGTCCTTTTGCTCCCTCGCTAGCGCCGAAGCTAAAATTCGCATCGCGCGCGACCAGATTTCCTGTCTGGGTATACGTGTGTCGAAAATATCCCCTGGCATGAGGATGAGCTGAGCCCCAAGCTGAAGTGCTCGCTCTAGAGCCTCCTGAGCTTGGTCAAATGGGTCCTGTTGCCGTGGCGTGCCCCACTTGGTCCCCAAATGCGTATCGGAGATGACGGCTATTTTCAATTCATTTCCCACCTGAATCCGCGACTTCAGACTTCCTCTTCCCCCAATCCTCTTTGCTGGGACATCTGGGGTCTAAGCACATGCGATACGGCCTCATGCCTTGGCGGTTCACTTGAATCATCGGCGCACCGCACCTCTCGCAAGTCTTGTCCATTGGGATTATAGAGCCATTTTGGGGCAGGGGGAAGGAATTCTTACACCCCTTTTGGTAATTCGAACAGCCAACGAATCTCTTGTGCGTCCTGCGGGAGACGACTACCTTCAGCTGACCCCCGCACATCGGACATGTGCCCAAGGTCTTCTGAAGCTGTTTCGTCCTCCTGTACGCTTCGCCGAGTTCTTTGCCTATCTCAAGTTGATGCTGTCGGAACTTCTTGAAAATTTCATTCAATTTCTCCTTGGCCTTTTCTATCACTTCTCGACTGCTACGCTTCCCCTGTTGGATCGCCTCCATCTCCTTCTCGAAGTGAGCGGTGAGCTCCTCGCTAACTATCTCCGGGCAATACTTGCTCAGCGTGTTGACCACCACGATGCCCAGCTCGGTCACCGAGATCTGATTGCCGAAGATGTAACCCCGATCGTACAACGTTTGAATGATGGGCGCCCTCGTGGCCTTAGTACCGAGGTTTCTCTTTTCGAGCTCCTTGACAATGGACGCCGGATTGTAGCGTGGAGGGGGTTGTGTCTCCTTTTCCTCAAAGATCACCTGCTTCGGCATGAGTGTCTGTCCCTCGGAAAGCTGTGGCAGGATCACCTCCTCCGTCGCACCGTAGGGGCCATAATAAACCAGCCAGCCATCCTCAAGGATGCGGCGCCCCCTCAGGTAAAACTTCTGTCCCCCAACATCAAGTTCAACCTTAATGCTTTCCTTTAGCGCCGGCGCACCGAAGACCGAGAAGAAACGCCTTACAATTAAGTCGTAGAGCTTTTGTTGAGGACCCGTCAGCTTCTCTGGCTTTTCGCCCGTGGGGTGACAGGAGGGATGAGCTGGGTCCACCTTTGGTCCCTCGTTCGGCTTGAGCTCGGGCATCGCTAGGAGGCTCTCGGCGAGCTTGCGGTACCTTGGCATTTCGCCCAAGCGTTCGATTATCTCGGCGTAATTTATCGTCGGGGGCAATTTCTGGGAGGATGTGCGCGGGTAGGTTATCAAGCCGGCGAGATATAAATTCTGGGCGAGCTGCTGCGTGCGCATGGGCGTGTAGCCGAAACAGCGGTAAGCCTCAGCTTGGAGAAGCCCTAGATCAAAGGGCACGGGCGGCGGTTGCCTATACTGACGGGTTTGAATCGACGTTATCAGGGCTGGTTTGCCTTGGCATAAATCCCTGACCCTTTCGGCCTCCGCCTTGACCGTAAATTTCGGCACCGCGTGCTCTGCCCTAAGCTCCTTGCCTTCGAGCTCGATGAGCAATCCGACCACCCAAAAGGGCTCCGGCTTGAAAGCCTTGATCTGCAGCTCGCGCTCCACCAGTATCTTAAGGGCTGGGCTTTGCACCCGCCCAGCCGAAAGTTTCGCGAATCTTTGGTGAGCGGCCTCGACGGCAGAGCTCAAGGCCTTTGAGGTATTCATGCCCCAGTACCAGTCAAGCACATGTCTAGCGATACCCGAATCCACCATTTCAAAACTCAGCTGGGGAAGTATGTTCTCATACGCCCGGCGGAGGTCCTGGGCGGTAAGGGCTGAGAATTTCATTCGCTTGGCCGTCTTCACCGCGTGCTCGCCGCACAGGAACCTGAGAACGTTGAAGCCGATGAGTTCGCCCTCTAGATCGAAGTCGCAACCGCAGATGAACTCATCCGCTCCTTTCGCGAGTTCCCTGATCGCCTCGGCAAATGCTCTAGCCCTCTCCGCTCTGCGATTCACCTCATACGTGGGCACCCAATCCACATCGTAGACGGGATAATCGTGCATGGGCCTTACGTTTTTAAGCGTGAAGAGATGTCCCAAGGCTGGAACTACGATCATTCGCTTCCCATCGCGCTCGAACTCATAATATGGTATACCGTTCAGCTCCTGCTTCACGGGCTTTCCTTCGGCAAGTGCCGAAGCTATCTTCACCGCCGCGCTTGGTTTCTCGCAAATGATGAGTGTCCTACTCATAGTCCACCAGCACCTCTAAGAGGCACGAGCTTCTTTTTATCGATTCTGTGAACTTAAGGAGACATTATTAATATATTGCTTAACTACAGAGGTCTCCGAAAGTAACTTCCTCGGCGTCAAAATGAGCGTTTTCGATGAGCTAAACGAACGGGTATCGCTCGCTGCGAAGGAGTTCTCGCTAACCGAGCCCACAAAGCCCCAGCAGCTTGCGATCCCCAAGATATTGGAAGGCAAACACGTGCTCCTCATCGCCCCGACCGGCACAGGTAAAACCGAGGCGGCGCTGCTACCCATCTTCAGCATGTGCCTTTCACAGAGGCAACCTCTCGGGATAAAAATCCTTTATATCGCGCCGCTCAGGGCCCTAAACCGGGACATGTTAACCCGTCTCACGCAATGGGCTAAGGCGCTTGGGCTCACCATAGCGGTGAGGCACGGCGATACCGCCGTCCGCGAGCGAGAGTTGCAAGCCAAACAACCACCAGACATGCTCATCACCACCCCAGAGACCCTTCAGGCGATCATGCCTGGGAAGCGGATGAGGGAACACCTCAAGACCGTCAGATGGGTGATCGTGGACGAAATCCACGAGCTGGCTGAGGATAAGCGTGGAGCACAACTCTCGATAGGGCTTGAAAGGCTCGCCGAGCTAGCTGGCGAATACCAGCGCGTGGGGCTCTCGGCAACGATCGGGAGCCCTCGTAAGGTAGCGAAGTTCCTTGTGGGCAGTTCTCGGGATGTAGAGATCGTCGACGCATCTGACATCAAGGAGATGAAGATCTCGGTGGAATGCCCAATGCCCTCGGAGGGTGATGTCGAGCTCGCCGAGAAGTTGTTTACAGGGCCAACGATGGCTGCAAGGCTTAGGCGCTTGCGTGAACTGATAAACAAACATGGCTCAACGCTGATCTTCGTGAACACTAGGGAGATGGCCGAAATCTTGGGCTCACGCCTAAGGCTGCTGGATCCTAGCTGCTCGGTGGGCGTTCACCACGGCTCGCTTTCCAAGGAAGTGAGGATTGAAGCGGAGGAGAGTTTCAGAAGCGAGAGACTGAAGGGCTTGATTTGTACTAGCTCTATGGAACTGGGCATAGACATAGGAGCTGTTGACTTGGTCGTTCAATACATGTCCCCGCGTCAAGTCACCCGTTTGGTCCAGCGGGTGGGGCGCTCCGGGCACCGCGTCGGCGAGCCTTCAGTTGGGGTGATCTTGGCCGCCGATCCTGATGATATCATGGAGGCTGCCGTGATCTCCAAGCGAACGCTGGAGGGGGCTTTGGAATCAAGCAAGGTGCACGAGGGCGCTTTGGATGTGTTAGCCCACCAACTCGTTGGGCTCTCCTTGGATAAGGGAAGCGTGGGGATTGATGAGGCTTTAGCGTTAGTGAGACAAACATACCCCTACCGCAACATCTCGAGGGGGGAGTTGGTGAAGGTATTGGAACACCTCGATAGGGAAGGACTCGTGCGCCTCTTGGGCGAGAAGTTCGAGCGCAACAAAGCAGGATGGAGGTACTACTTCTCAAACCTTTCCATGATCCCCGACGTCAGGAGATACACCGTGGATGACCTCGCCTCCAGAAGATCGGTCGGTACTTTGGACGAAGAATTCATCGTTGCTCATGGCGAGCCCGGCGTGTCATTCATCTGTAAGGGTGAGACCTGGCAGGTGGTAGAGGTAGACGCTGAGAGGGGGCGGGTGCTTGTAGAACCCGTCGATGACCCGCTAGGCGCGATCCCCGCTTGGGAAGGGGAGTTGATACCGGTTCCGTTTGAGGTCGCGCAGGAGGTCGGCCTCGTCAGGAAGACCGTCGCCCGACTTTTAAAGCAGGGGGCAAGGATAGAGGAAGTTGCTACCAGCTTAGCGGCGAAATATCCTGTGTCCAGACAGGCGGCAGGACTCTTCGTAGAGTACATTAGAAAATACCTAGAAGAAGGCTTGCCGTTGCCGACCGATGATCGCGTAGTCGCAGAAATTTATGGGCAGTTCTTGGTCTTGCACGCGTGCTTTGGAAGCTCCGTGAACGAAACCCTCGCTAGGGTATTGGCACCCCTTTTTTCAGCCAGGTTTGGCGCTAGCATAGCTATTAAGGTCGATCCATACAGAATAGCGCTCAAATTTCCGACGGAGATCGATGAAAACACAGTGAAGGAGACTCTAAGAGGTCTCAAGCCCGAGCTGATCGAACCGATACTCACGCTCACGCTCAAAGATAGCCCAATGTATAGATGGCGGCTTGTGCACGTCGCCAAGCGTTTTGGAGCCATAAGACGAGATGCCGAGCTGACCAAGCTCAACCTACGGCGCCTTGCAAGGGCCTTCGAAGGCACCCCCATCTACGAGGAGACGATGCGAGAGATAATGTTCGAGAAGCTGGACATAAACAAGGCTAAGGAGGTGGCGAATCTCTTATGTGAAGGCAAGATCGAGCTGGCTTTCGTTGCGAGACCAAGCAGCGCTGGTCCAACTATTATTGGCTGGCCGATACTGAATGAACTGTCTGCTGGCGAGCTCGTGGTGCCTAAGAGAGCTGAGAGCGAAATACTACGGGCGCTCAAACGTAGGCTAAACCAGCACCATGTTAGGCTCTTCTGCATGAACTGCCTCGAGTGGTCCGCGCTGACTAAAGTCGAGCGACTGCCGGAGTTACCCAAATGCGGAAAATGTGGCGCCAGACTGCTTACTATACTTCCACGAGAACATCGCCAGGTGATGGAGATCATTCGCAAGCGAGCTACTGGTAAACGTTTAAGCGAGGGCGAAAGACGGTTGGCCGAGAAGGCTAGACGAATGGCCGATCTCATTTTGACTTATGGCAAGCGCGCGGTGTTGGCTCTATGCGGACGGGGGATAGGTCCTAGAACGGCTGCTAGGATCCTAGCGATGGGATATAAAGACGAGGATGACTTTTACCGCGCTATCCTTTACGCTGAACGGCAATTCGCGCGAACGAGACAATTTTGGGGCTAGAGTTGGGCGAGGACCAAACTGTGGCAAACGGGCAAAGGTTAAATCGAGCGCTGAGCCAAAATTAGCGGGATAACATGAGGATAAAGGTCAAGCCTTGGGGAATATTCCAGGAGATCATCGGCGGGCGTGAGCTGGAGGTAAACTTACCTGAACGGGTTAAATTAAGGGATTTGCTCGATGAACTGATCGAACGCTTCGGCGAAAAGCTCGCAAATGAGCTTTTCCAACCGGGCGGGCGGGAAGTCAAGCCATACATCAAGATCTTGCTCAATGGGCATGGCGCCGAGCTTGAGGCCGAACTCAAGGACGGGGATTCTGTCGCCCTGTTTCCGCCCGTGGGTGGTGGCTGATCCGGTGGAAAAGATCATTCATGATCCGGTATACGGAAGCATGCGCCTGAGTGGCATCGTGTTGGATCTCGTCGACGTCATGGAAGTCCAAAGGCTTAGGGGCATCAAACAACTTGGCTTAGCACATCTCGTGTTCCCGGGCGCAAATCACTCCAGGTTCGAACACGCTCTCGGCGTCGCTCATTTGGTGGAGCGCTTGGGGCAAGAGCTTAAGCTCCCCAAGGACGAACTCGACCTACTTTTGGCGGCTGCCATGCTCCACGACATCGGGCATCCTCCGTACTCTCACACCCTTGAATACCTGATGAAGGATCACCTAGGCAAGGACCACATGGAGCTCACCGGAGATATCTTGCGAGGGGAAGTCGACCTCTGCGAGCCGAGCGAGCGCAGAGAGCTCAAGCGGATGAACGTACCGCTTGCCAAAGACATGCTTTCAAAACATGGGATAAGCGCCGATGAGGTGGCGCGCCTCCTGTTGGGCAAACATCGTATGCCCTACCTAGGCCAGATCATCCACAGTTACATCGACGTGGATCAGATGGATTACTTGGTGAGAGATGCCCACTTCACGGGAGTGGCGCTGGGGATGATAGATGTTGACCGCCTCATGCGAACCCTCGTCGTATACAAAAATCGCTTAGCGATCGCGAGCAAGGGAATTGAAGCGGTGGAGGGGTTGCTCACCGCGCGCGCACTCATGTTCACCTCCGTTTACTTCCACCACACCGTTAGGATAGCAGAGCTGATGTTGGCGAATGCGGTAGAGTTTGCAATAGAGCGAGGGGGTGCGATAACAGAAGATAACTTTTATTCCCTCACGGACGCCCAACTGACGGAGCGCCTTAGCTCGATGCAGGGCTATCCGCGGGAGATCGTGATGCGGCTACGCTATCGGAAACTTTTCAAGACAGCGTACGTTGAGGAGAGGCGTGAGCTTACCGTCGCAGAGAAAAAACATCTCCTTAAGAGATATGGCGAATGGCACCTCATTCGTGAGTTACAGGACGAAATCGCTGAGAGGGCGGGGGTCCAGAGCGGATACGTTATCTTGGACGTTCCGATAGTCGATATCTTGCTATCTGAGCCTCGCCTAGAAAAGGTCGAGGTGCCGGTATTGGTGGACAGTAAACTCGTCAAGTTGTCTAAGCTCTCGCCCATCGCCAACGCCCTGAAGAAAAGGCAAACGCCTCGCTATTTGCTGCGCGTGGTGACCCCAAAGGAGCTCGTCGGCAAGGTGAAACGAGTGGCTGCGAGGGTTTTAGGCTAGCGCTTCGCGACCGAGCTCCGTGAGCCTTAGCCTTTCATCGAGATATCCTAGGACCTGCAATCTCTTGACGTGCTCTCTAGCCATGATTACCGGGATGCCCGCATCCCCTGCCGCGCGCTCGATCGAAAGTCTCGCGTCCAAATATCGAAGAATTATCCTACCGATCTCCCCTACAAGGATCTCGTGCGCAAGCTTTCTTTTCGCCTTTGGTTCGATTTTAGGATGAGCGGCTAGGATATGATCGAGTAGACCAGATTTAGCCCCATATTTTTCGGCGAGTATCTTTTGGCAATAAGTCGAGCCGGCCACGGCGGACTTTAGAATTTCAAGTTCTCGCGCCAATGTTTGAACGTCCTCGAGATATCTAGCCCTTTCTTCCCCTTCTGCCTCGAGTTTACTCCTGAGGGCCTCATTTGTGCTCCGAAGTCGCTCGAGCTCGTCGCGCAAACTATCGACCTGTGTGCGGAGCTTACGGGCCTTAAACCTTCCCTCGCCGGAGAATAGCACCCACCCGAGTAGGACAAGTATTATGAAAATCAGAAATGCCTCCGTCCACATTTGAACACCGCCGTCACTTAGCTCCCCTTAATTTAAGTCTATATGCTCTCATAGCGGCGAACAAATCAAAGCCCTAGAGGAAATAGTTACGAGTTCAGAACCGCATCGCCCTCGTGGGGCAAACCGAGACGCAGAGCCCGCAGCCATAACATTTACCCTGGTCGACCCTAGCGATCTTTCCTACCACGCGGACGGCGTTATAGATGCAATGTTTCTCACAGAGCCCACATCCGGTACACTTCGTCGCCAAAACTTCGGGTGGCTTAGCCCACGTGCGCAAGGGTTGCTCAGACAGGTGCCTCAGGGCTATACCCCGGAAGTCCTCGATGGACTCGTAGCCTTTGATGCGCATGAACTTGGCGATCTCGTCGGCGATCAACCCGTAGATCTGCGGACCTCGGACGATCGCGGCCGTACAAACCTGCACGGCGCTTGCACCAGCCATGATGAACTCAATGGCATCGCGGCCATCGCTGATGCCGCCGACGCCGATCACGGGGATGTGCACGGCACGGCAGATGTCGGCAACGCAACGAAGGGCCAAGGGTTTGATCGCGGGGCCCGAGAGCCACCCATAGCCGTTGGGGCCTCCCATCCACGGCATGGCATTTTCTATATCTATCGCCAAGCAGGGGCCGAGCGTATTTATCGCCACTAGGCCATCGGCACCCGCCTGCTCAGCGGCCCTGGCGAACTCGGTTATGTCTAACACGTTTGGGCTCAGTTTGACGAACACCGGGATAGTTGCAGTTTCCTTCGCGGCCTTGATAGCCTCTACCATTGGCGTTGGGTCGTGTCCCAAGTAATGCGTCGAGAGCTCGAGGGCATCGACGCCTGCCTTTTCTACCTTTGGAGCCAACTCCCTGATCTCCTCGGGCTTGTACCCAATGCTCGCGATCAAGGGTAGCCCGGCCTTCTTGGCCTTTGCATACTCGTACTGCAACCATCGCTCAACCGGCAAGTCCGACCAGAGCTCAGCGTTCAGCAAGCCATCCCTGATCTTGGCCATGCAGGGACGCGGTACTTCTGCCGGCCTTACGCTTACCGTCTTCGCCACGAGCGCGCCGGCACCGTGCTTCGCCGCGGCGACCAAGGCATCGCCGTCCCTGACGGTCGGTCCAGCCGCTGGCATAACGGGATTTCGAAGTTTCAGACCGCATATCTCGACCGCTAAACTTACCACCTAGCTCCCTCCCACCGCCCCTAGCTTCTGCCACAGCCTTTCCGCCGACCTCCGCGCGATCCGTATGACTTCCTCTTCGTCTAGCGTCAGCAGCTTGCGCTCGCGCATCACTACCTTGCCCCCTACGATCACCGTCTCGACGTCGTCTCCGTCTATCGTATTGACCAAGTGTCCCATCACGCTCTCCGGCCTAACTGGCGTCGGCGCCGTCGATGGGTCTATGATGATGATGTCCGCCAACTTGCCGGTCTCTAAGGAGCCTAGCTCGCCCTCGAGCCCGTAGAGCTCGGCCCCACGTACGGTCGCCATCTCCAAAACTTCCGTGGGCGAGATCACCCTAGGGTCGCGAAGCATGACCTTGTGGAGCAGAAAAGCCGCACGGATGTTCTCGAACCCATCGAATATATAGCCATCGTTGCCTAAGCCCACCGGGATACCCATTGCCAACATTTTCGCCACCGGTGCCACCCCAACCGCGTTCAACATGTTGCTCATTGGATTATGCGCCACCTTTGCGCCAGCGCGTTTGATCAATGCCAACTCATCGTCGTTCACGTGCACGCAGTGAGCTAGCACCACATCGGGCCCGAGTAGTCCAGCATCGCTTAAGCGCTCGATCGTGCGCTTGCCGAATCGCTCGTAGTTGTGATACACGTCCACGAGCCCCTCAGACGTGTGGATGGTGATGGGTGCTTTGTAACGGCTCGCGAGCTCCCTGACGTAGTGGAGGAGTTCATCGGAAACTGTGAACGAGGCGTGTATGCTAAACATCCCTCGAACGCGGGCTCCTTTCTTTACCTTCTTGATGAAGCGCTCGTTCTCCCTTACCCCGCGCGCGCCCTCTGCATGCGTGCGCCTCTCCGTGGCTTCGAAGGCGATTATCCCTCGCATGCCCGATTGTTCCACCGCAGCCGCGATGCGATCAAGCACGCCGGTTATCGCGTTTGGGCCGGAGAAGGTATCCGCGAAGAGGGTCGTACCCGTCTTTATGAATTCCATGCAGGAAACCAAGGCGCTCGCATACGCGTCCTCGCGCGTCATGGCCTCGTCCATCGGCCACCAGATGCGGGTGAGAATCTGAGAGAAATCCGTCGGCGGTTCGATCTTAAGCGGCGCTCCCCTCAAAAGCATGCCATAGAGATGGGTGTGGGAACAGATCAAGCCCGGCATGACGATCTTATGTTTGGCATCGATCGTCTCGGCTGGTTTTTCGCCCGGCTTAATGCTGCGCCCAATTTCTACGATGCGGCCATCCTCGATGGAAATGGAACCATCTGGGATGATTCGGCGCTCCTTATCCATCGTGACTATCAAACCATTTTTTATGAACAAGTCAACCAAATCCCCACCCCCTCGTAAGGACCAAATGCGGCGATGCATTTAAAACTTTGGCAGGCGATATCCTCGACAAGGGTCTGACATGTTTTATAAACCATACCGCCGATACGGGCGTGGGGAGAAATATGCCGGAATTCCCGTTGGCTGTTATGGATAGGCTCATCCGCAAAGTCGGAAAGGTTCGCGTCTCGCGCGGTGCTGCTCTAGAGCTAAGCGCCGTCTTGGAAGCATATGCCACCGACTTAGCTAAAGAGGCGATTAAGTTAGCTGAACATCGAGGAGCCAAGACGGTAACTGATATCGACATCAGGGCAGCCGCATCTAGGATAAGGGCATAAGATATTTCTGTGGCCGGGGGTATCTTTTGGCAGACCTCGTAATACGGAATGCTAGGCTCGTCCTGCCGGAGGGTATCGTCCAAGGTGAACTCGCGATCGATAATGGTGTGATCACCGAAATTTCCAGAGTTAGGTTGCCTAAGGGTGAGACCGAAATAAATGCGAACGGCAAGCTGGTGATGCCTGGAGTTATGGACGTACATGCCCACATCTACGATCCCCGTTATTTAAAGCGCGAGGACTTTCGCAACGGCACTGCTGCTGCGGCTGCAGGAGGAGTGACGAGCGTCATCGTGATGCCGCTAGATACTCCCATGGTGATGGTGGAGGAGCTGCAGAAAGTCATCGAGGTCGGACAGAAGCATGGCCTGATAGATTTCTCTTTACATGCCGGAAATTTCACCGCCGATATCCCCGAGTACCTGTGTGCTGCGGCTGGCATTGGGATCAAGTCGTTCAAGATGTTTACCTGCGCACCGTACCGCATTGGCGAAACGACGTTGGAGAGGCTGATGTCAACCATCAAAAATATCGGTGGCATCGCATTCGTACACGCCGAGGACGACAAGATCATCCGCAAAAATACCAAACGCCTGCTTAAAGAGGGGCGGAGCGACCCCCTAGCCCATGTCGAATCTCGTCCGAACGAGGCGGAGGAAAAAGCTATTAAAAAAATGATCGAGCTCGCCAAGAAAACTGAATGCAACCTGCATTTAGCCCATGTTACAACACACGAGGGCGTTGAACTCGTGAATAAGGCCAAGTCCAAGCATGTGCGCCTGACAGCCGAAACCTGTCCGCACTATCTAATTTTCACCAAGGAGGATATGGAAAAACTTGGACCTTATCTAAAGGTGA
>JAWCKY010000085.1:0-7765 GCA_038851365.1 Hadarchaeales archaeon (SeqCode) | reverse complement strand
CCTGCGCGGGCGACGACATAAAATCCCAAGTGGGGGCGACCATCCTTCACAGAACGCTAGTGAAGTTATTGCTCGATAGGGGGGTAAAGATCGAGGAGAGCTACCAACTGAACATCGGTGGAAACACTGATTTCCTAAACATGTTAGAGGAGGAACGGCTGAGCTCGAAGCGCATAAGCAAGACGGAAGCGGTCGCAAGCCAAGTGCCGTACGAGGTACCGCTACGCATAGGCCCTAGCGACTACGTACCGTTCTTGAAGGACAACAAGATATGCTATATCCACATCCGTGGAAGGAAGTTCGGGGATGTCCCCCTAACCATAGACGTCAAGCTCTCCGTTGAGGACTCGCCGAATAGCGCGGGTGTGGTGATTGACGCGATCCGCGCCGTGAAGCTCGCGCTCGACCGCAAGATGGGCGGACCACTTATCGGCGTTTCGGCTTACTTCTTTAAGCATCCTCCCGTTCAAATGTCGGATGCGGAGGCGAAGCAGGCTGTCGAAGATTTTATCGCTGGGCGATGACATGGAGTTCGACGCGATCATCATCGGACACGTCGCGATCGACGTGAACGTGCTGCCCTGGGGAACCATTGAAAACGTCTTGGGCGGCGCGCCAACGTACGCCGGACTTATGTTCGTCGCCCTGAAGAAGGCGGCCGGCATCGTATCAAAGGTCGGTTTAGATTTTCCGGAGAGGTTCCCCCCGATCTACCGCAAGATGGGTTTAGATACGGAGGGGATTTTAGTGACCGGTGAACGCACAACGACTTTTGAAAACGTCTACGATGAGGCCGGTAATCGCAAGCAGATCTGCAAACATGTGGCCCCTAGCATCTCTCCGGATGAAGTGCCCCGCGCTTACCGCGATGCCAGGAGCTTCTACGTTTCCCCCATTGCCGGCGAGGTAACCGTCGACCTCCTTAGATCCGTAAAAAGGAGGACGAACGTGGTGATGCTCGACCCTCAAGGACTCCTCAGAAAGATGGGTGAGGATGGGACGGTTAAGATCGAGCCACGCGGAGATCTTGAGGATTTCCTGAGATACGTGGATATCGTGAAAATAGGTAGGGATGAGGCCAAGGCGTTTAAGGGCGACGCAACGGAGATACTAAAGGACCTCAGGAAGATGGGCCCAAACATCGCGATTTTGACACGCGGCGAAGGGGCCAGCGCGATACTATCGGATGAGGGCTTTTATGAAGTGAAGAGCTTAAGGGTCGAAGCCAGAGATCTAACCGGTGCCGGCGACGTTTTCGGTGCCGCCTTCTTGGCCAGATATCTAGACACGCGCGATGTCCTCCAATCGGCTAGGTTCGCCTCGGCCGCCGCCGGCTTGAAAATCAGGTACAAAGGGCCGATGGGGTTCCCGTCTGAAAAGGAGATATTGGCCGCAGCTGCTAGTATATGATGCTGAAGCTTTGGAATTCCCCTTTATAGTCCTCCCAAAAGACCTCGACCTTCGTTACCCTAGCCCCGGGAGGGCCAGCCCTGCAAAAATTGACCATCTTTTCCACTTTATCCTTCTCCCCCTCGAAGATGGCCTCTACCCTTCCATCCGGAAGATTTTTGACCCAACCAGTAACCCCTAATTCATCTGCCCTTTCCTTTGTTTCATACCTGAAGAAGACCCCTTGGACCCTTCCGCTTACGTAAACGTGAGCCCTAGCCTTAACCATAGACCTCACCGGCCCTAATAAGTTCGGGCCAAGTAAATGTTCTTGGTGGCTCTCTTCGAGCAGATCGGACAAACGCCTGACGCCTGCTCACCACCGAACTTTTCCCCTAAAATGTCTCCTCCGATCCTTTCCTCCAGCTCAAGACCGCACTTCTCCTCACCGCACCAAGGCATGCGGACTATGCCCCCTCGCCTATCCATCAGCCTCTTCGCGGTCTCGACGTCGGAGGCCTCGCGGATCATCTCGTTGAACGACTTCCAAGCACGGGCCCTCAAATCCCCGTCTATCGTCTCCAGAAGTTCCCTGACCTTATTCCTCAGAGCGTTTCGCGGTATCGCCTGTCTCTCACCGGTGTCTCGCCTAACAGCTGTCACCTGATCTTTTTCCACGTCCTCTGGCCCGATCTCAAGCCTGAGGGGAACACCTCGGCGCTCCCAATGGTAAAACTTCCGCCCTGGCCGCACGTCTCGGTCGTCCAAGTGTGCCCTTACGCCGGCCGTCGTCAGCTCGTTCGCCACAGCCGATGCTATTTGCTGGACCGGCGCCTCCTTGCCTTTGAACGGTATTGGCACCACGACCACCTGAATCGGCGCCACCTTCGGAGGTAGGCAGAGGCCGATATCGTCGCCGTGTACCATCATGGCTGCCGCGATCACGCGTTCGGATATGCCGTAGCAGGTCTGATACACGTGCTCGTGCTTTCCGTCCGGCGTCTCATACTTGAGCTCGTATACCTTAGCGAAGTTCTGTCCTAGGTTGTGGACGGTTCCTATTTGAAGTGTCCTACCATCCGGTGCGAGGGTGTCAAAAGCGAGCGAGTATACCGCCCCTGCAAAGGTATCCCACGGAGGACGCTTGGTGATCAGGTACGGCACGCCCAGCTCGTCGAAGAAGCGCTGATAAATCTTAACTGCTTCCTGTACCTGAGCTTCGGCCTCTTCCCATGTGGCGTGGGCGGTGTGGGCCTCTTTGAAAGTAGTCACCTCCCTCAAGCGTATCATGGGCTTAGTCATCTTCGTCTCATAGCGGAAGACGTTGACCACTTGGAAAACTTTGATGGGGAGGTCGGCGTGCGAGCGTATCCAGAGCGCAAACATCGGATAGATCGAGGTCTCGCTCGTAGGTCTAAGCGCGAGCTTCACGTCGAGCTTGTTGAGCCCGCCGTGGGTTACCCAATACACTTGGCCCTCGAAGCCTCTTATGTGCTCCGCCTCCTTCCGGAAGATATCCTCTGGAATGAGAAGCGGGAACAGCACCTCTTGGTGCCCAGATTGTTCGAGCAGCTGTCGAATGACCGCAAACACATGGTTGCGGAGTTTCAGGCCGTAAGGGAGCCAGACATAGAGACCTTTAACGGGGTAGCGGGTATCCATTATGTCCGCGTCGCGTAGGATATCGTTGAACCATTCGCTGAAGTTCTTCTGCCAGCGCTCACGTTTCACCGCATCACCTGCAGATAGTCGACGACATGGACTTAAAAGTTTGTCTCAAACAATTCTAAAACTTTTGCAAATTTTTTAATCCGTTAGATTTCGTTCGATGTCAGAAGCTCGCAACCGTCCTCTAGAACTAACAACATATCCTCGAAGCGAGCCCCGCCTACGCCCGAAACGTAAACTCCTGGCTCCACCGTCAGAACCATCCCTCGCCGTAAGGTCTCCTCAGCTCCGGGGGTAAGGCTCGGCGGCTCGTGGACATCTAAACCGATACCGTGCCCAGTTCCGTGCAGGTAAAACCTCTCTAAACCAGCGCGCGCTACGATCGCCCGGGCAATACGGTCCACATCTCCCGCCTTAACGCCCTCCCTCAAGCGTCCGATCGCTGCCGCCTGAGCGCGCTTTACTACCTCCATCAACTTGAGCTGCTTGGGGGTCGCCTCCAGCGGAAACGTCCTCGTCATATCGGACGCGTACCCCTTGTACGTGGCACCCAAGTCGACGACCACGAGTTCGCCTCGTCGCAGGCGTTTCCGCGTGGCCGTGGCGTGGGGAAGCCAGGAGTTTTCACCCGAAGCAACGATCGTCTCAAAGGGTGTCCTACCCGAACCTCTCCTGCGCATGGCGCGTTCAACCTCTGCCGCTATCTCCAGCTCGCTTGCCCCCTCTTCTATGAGTTTCGCCGCCAGCGACATACCCTCGACGGCCAATTTTGCAGCTTTCCGCAGGTGGGCTATCTCCCGCCTAGATTTGATCTTGCGCATTTCCATTACCAGATCCGGCAACTCCACGTAATCGGCTTCGTACACGTCGCGCAGTTTCCGCAGGGTTTCTGAGCTCATAGCATCGAACCCGATCCTGCGTGCCCCTAGCTCCCGCAGGCACTCGCCCAAGAGCTCCCACAACTCACAGAATCTTACCTGCTCGCCTCGCCGCAATGGCACCCTGCGCGGGAAGTAGGCGCGGATATCCCCTATCGGGCTCTCCTGTTTTGCCCTATCGAGCTCTAGCCGCGTGCAGATCAAAATCGCCCCTCGATCGTAGACTATCACAGCGGTGGCTGCGTAGGTACCGGAGAGATATCTTGAGTTTCGGATCGCCACATACGCATCCAATTGCTCGGCCCTTAGCTTAAGCCCAAGCTTGCGCACGCGAGCCAGCAATAGTCTCCCCACGCAGCTTGGAGCGCTGAATTAATAGCATTTTGCTGAAATGTTTTGTTGGATGTCGCTACCCAAGCCCGAGCTCAGGCGTCGCTATGACCTAACCGCGAGCGCATACGATCGACGCTATGAAGAGATTCAAAAGAGAAAGTACGACATCGTCGCGGAAACCCTCCCCTGCGTTCGCCGCGTGCTTGACCTAGGCTGCGGGACCGGCATGTTATTTCGGCTACTCTCTGAAAGGGCTGACTTCGTAGTCGGCGCCGACCTCTCCCGCGAGATGTTGCGCCTAGCGAAACTCAAGGCAAACGAGCGGGTGGCGCTAGTACAAGCAGACGCCGACTCTCTACCGTTCGTGGACGAAAGTTTTGACGCTGTAGTTTCAATGACGATGCTCCAAAACGTGCCAGACCCTGCCGTAACCATGAAGGAGATCGCCAGAGTGCTCCGAAAAGGAGGCCTGGCGATAATCACGAGTTTAAAACACAGGCATTCACCGGACCAGCTCATGAATTGGGCTACTGGCGCAAGCTTAAAACCACTTAAAGCCTGGGAGATAACTGATAGCGAGGATGTCGCCTGTATTGCATTAAAATAAAGGTGATCGATTGGGAATCGCGATCATTGTCGTGGACATGATAAATGATTTCGTCACCGGTGAGTTGGGGATCAGCCGAGCCAAAGATATCATCCCGAACATCAAGAAGTTGCTGGACTTTGCCAGGGCGAAAGGGGTTCCCATCATCTACGCGTGCGATTCACATTCGCGCGATGACGCTGAGGTCAAACTCTGGGGGCCTCACGCCATCGCCGGCAGCAAGGGGGCAGAGATAGTGGAAGAGTTGAAGCCGAGGGAAGGGGACGTTCTCGTGAAAAAGAGCAAGTACAGCCCATTCTTCGGTACCGATTTAGATCGCCTCCTGCGCGACCTAGGGGTAACCGAGCTCGTGCTGGTTGGTGTATCAACGGACATATGCATTCTCCATACGGCCGCAGATGCGTTTTACAGGGGATATGGGATATTCGTGCCTAGCGATTGCGTTGAGGCCTTCACGAGGGAAGATCACGAGAGGGCGTTAGAGTACATGAGGAGGGTTTACGGCGCGAAGATCGTGAGCAGCGATGAGCTCATTAGAAGCTTGAGGGGATGAGATGCGCCTATTTCACGTTGCGTCGGACCAAGAGATCAAGAAAGGGGAGACGACGGATGTTTACTTCGCCAGGACCAAGCAAATCTTAGAGGCCAGAGGGTTGAACGAGGTCAGGGTGCTAGCCGAGGTAACCTCGGGCAAGCTACCTGAGAACTGGGAGTGGGGGGTACTGTGCGGCGTAGAGGAGGCCATGCGGCTATTCGAGGGATATCCCGTGAACGTTGACTCCATGCCCGAGGGTAGCGTGTTTCGTCCTTTTGACTACTACGGAAATAGAGTTCCCCTCATGACCATAGAGGGCCCCTACGCCAGCTTCTGCGTGCTTGAGACCCCTCTGCTCGGATTTCTCTGTCAAGCCTCCGGTGCAGCGACGATGGCAGCGAGGATACGTAAAGCGGCGAAGGGCAAGTTCCTGATGGCGTTCGGCATAAGGAGAATGCATCCCGCTCTTTCCCCCATGCTGGACCGCGCTGCCTACATCGGAGGGTTTGACGGTGTTTCGAGCTTGATCGGGGCAAGGGCGATCGGCAAGGAGCCGACGGGCACGATGCCCCATTCGCTTATCATAGTCTTCGGGGACCAAATTAGCGCCTGGAAGGCGTTCGACGAGATAATGCCGGCGAACGTCCCTAGGATAGCCCTCGTCGATACGTATTTCGACGAAAAGGCGGAGGCGCTGATGGCTGCCGAGGCGCTTGGAGATCGATTGTATGGGGTTAGGCTGGACACCCCCGGCTCCAGAAGAGGAGACTTTGCGGAGTTGATCCGCGAGGTGCGGTGGGAGCTCAACGCGAGGGGGTATAAACACGTCAAAATCTTCGTATCGGGGGGATTAAACGACGAGAACATTAAGGCATTGGCCGAGGCAGGGGCGGATGGCTTCGGGGTCGGGACCTCGATAAGCAACGCCCCAACCATTGACTTCGCAATGGATATCGTCGAAGTGGAGGGAAAGCCGGCTGCGAAACGTGGCAAGCTTGGAGGACGGAAAAATGTATGGCGTTGCCCAAAATGTTTGATCGACATGGTAAAGCTCGCCGGCGAACCTCAGCCAAGTTGTCCCGGCTGCGGCGGGACCACAAAAGCAGCTTTGAAGCCCTACATACGAGATGGGAAGCTATCGGAAAAACTGCCGTCGGTGGATGAAATTCGCGAGTATGTGCTAGAACAACTCGAAAAGTTAGAGGATAAAAGGATCGGTGCGGGGCATTAGAGGAATAAGCGATGAAGTTCAAGAAGGTTGCTGTCGGTGGAACTTTCGATTACTTACATGATGGCCACATAGCGATCTTGGCAAAGGCCTTCGAGGTGGGGGAGCACGTGGTGGTGGGCATAACATCAGACGAAATGCAGCCTGCGAAGGATTTGGCCGGTATACAACCTTTGAGCGTGCGAAGGCGAGCACTGGAGGAGGTCCTGCGCTCGCGTGGCTGGATAGACCGCGCCGAGATATGCATCATCTCGGATCCCTTCGGCCCGGCTATCGACGATGAGAAGCTCGATGCGATAGTCGTCAGCCCCGAGACCAGACCTAGGGCGGAGGAATTGAATAAACTCAGAACCTCGCGTGGGCTGGCTCCTCTCCACATAATTGAAATCCCGTTCGTGTTGGCGGAGGACGGCTCCCCCATCTCATCCATAAGGATAAGGTACGGTGAAATGGATATTCACGGCAAGCTGCTTAAGCGACAGGAGTTGGCTTGAGGCCTTTGTTCATTACCCTGCACGTAAGGTAATCAATCTAGCTATGACCGCCCTCGGATTTTGACATCAAAACCAAAGCTACCTATACCGCGCCCTGCCCACGTTTAGCCGGTATGAACTAAACCCATGTTAGAAGGTTATGGCGCCCTTCGGACATGCGACCTCGCACGCCCTACACTCCAAGCATGCGTCGGGGTTGACCACCGCCGCCTTCTTGTCTTTCATGGCCAAAACGTTGGCCGGACAGACCTCGACGCAAGCGCCACAACCGTCGCAGAGCTTAGCATTTATCTGCGGTGGCATTCATCCTCCCCTCGATTTTTGTTTTACGAGGGTGGTTATATACCCAGCTACCTTGTTCTTGAGTGGCTTGCTCGGTATGTTGACGAGCCTCTCTAGGGCCCGACGATTTTGCTCGAAATCTGTGGAAAAAAGATCCGGATATCGCTCGAATAATTGCTCGGCCGCGCGTTTTATGAACGTCTGGCGTACCCTGCCCATCCTTTCGCCCCCATCTGCTGGGCTTCTACGATGTCCCCGTATAAAGGCTTTCTGCGTTGGCGGCTCGTCTAAAAGAGCAACGTTTAAACAATGCAGGCGCGTCGTTTTTAACTAAGGTGCAGAAGTGCATCC
>JAWCKY010000084.1:0-5594 GCA_038851365.1 Hadarchaeales archaeon (SeqCode) | reverse complement strand
CCGTGGCTTACCGTTGAGGATGTGACGACGCACCTCTCCGCGATTTTCTTCGTGCTGATGTTCATTCCCGTCTTCCTGATAGGTAAGGAGCTGGCCGGCGACGTCGCGGGCTGCGCGTCCGTCTTCTTCCTCGCCACGATGGCTAGCTGCCCCGGAACGACCTCGCCCGTTTACTGGGCCAAGATTGGCGCGTTCGACAGGGACATCCTAACCGCTCTCTTCGCCGCTTGGACGGTCTACGGCGCGATAAAGGTCCTGAAGTCCACGCGCGAATCCGCGCTCAAGTTCGCGGCGCTCGCAGGGCTAACCTACGGCCTCTTCCCCATCGCGTGGCTCGGCTATCTCTACTTGGTCCCGGTGATAATCGCGGCGCTGTTGCTGGTGTTGTTCAAGGAGAGCCTCAAGCATTCCACCCCTGGCTGGGGCCTGAACTCGATCAAGGAGAGCGTCAAGGCGAACGCACACATCATCTATGGTATAGTGGCGATGATGGGCATTACCTTCTTCGTCGCCTGGTCAATTGTAGGTCAGTCGATCACGGGGGTCATCAGCTGGGGAGCGGAATTTGTGGGGCTCAAAGCGCCTGCAGCAAGGATACCTCAATACGCGTCGGAGATGCAGCCCGCTAGCTGGGATAGCCTGTACGGCTTCTACGGCGCGAACGTGCTCACCGGGATCGTATTCGCTCTCGTCGCGATCGCGCTGGTGAGGGTCATTCTATCGAAGGAAAAGAGTGAATGGATCTTGTTGCCCTGGCTGGCTGCCTTAGCTTACCTCGCGCATTCACAGGTGAGGTTCCTCAGGCTTTGGTGGCCGCTGCTCGCCTGCCTCGCGGGTTTGGGCTTGATCGAGCTAGCGAGATGGATCAGAAAACTCTCGATATCGTCCGGCGGAGCCAGCTCGGGCTGGGCGCACGCGTTCAAGAGCCCCATTGTGCTGGCGCTATGTGTCATTTTGATAGCTACTCCCTTCGTCCAAAATGCATATGCTCAAGCCGAGAAAACCGGTCCCCCAATGGAAGCGGCGCTCCACGAAGCACTGGTGGATGCTGCCGAATGGCTGAGGCAGAACTCGCCGGAGGGCACAATATTCGCGGTCCAGTGGTCCTATGGACACCTCCTGACTGCCGTCTCCAAGCGGCGCTCTGTGGTCGACGGATGCGAGACTTGGAGCCTAGAGGGCAAATGGGAAAACGACCCCAACGTTACCATTCGCCCACCCGACTACATCTGGCGCCCTAGGATCGGCCAAGAGGCCTCGCTGGTCGGCGGGAGGAGGGTGGACGTGGACCGCCTCTTCTCGGTGGACAGCGATGAGGAGTTCGCCAAAATCGTCCGCACCTATCGCGACAACTACGGCATAGATATCCGGTACATCGTGTTCGACGTCTCGACCGCATACTACGCGGTTAGAAACGCCATCTTCGGGGGAAGGGTTAAGGCGCGGACTACCTCTTGGGTGCAGGAGGAGCCAAAGATCACTTTCAACTTCGGTGAGAACAGGGAAAATGTGGTATTCCACCAGTGGGATATGGAAGTCTACATCCCGGTCGACAACGAGAGAACTCGCTTCACGGGCTACGCCATCTTCTCGGTTTATGCCGACGGCACGATGAGATTTTTGGACTTCGGGTTTTATCACTCCCCAGATATCCGCGAGATGTTGTTGATATATATCAACGAAAACAACCAACTGCTCGGCGCCAGTTTGGTGGAGATCCCGCTGAGCGCCAGAATATTCCAGCTGGGCTGGTTACCTCCCGCAGCGGCGGAAGTCGATTACTTACGGCTTTGCTTCACGAGCCAGAACGGATGGGTAAAAGTGTACGAGATAGTTTACGAAAATTTACCCGATTAACTTTCTAGCAAAGGCCGCGACCCGGGGAAGGTTTAAGAGTTAACCACAGATAACTCGTCAGAGGCAGGGAGATGCGGAGACCACGAGGGACCCGCGATCTGTTCGGCCTTGAGTTGGAAAGCGTACGCAAGGTCATGTATATAATGAACGGGATCTTTAAGCGCTATGGCTACGTCGAGGTGGAAACGCCGATCTTTGAGCACCTCGAGCTCTTCACCAAGAAATCGGGCGCCAGCGTGGTAAACCAGATCTACGCGTTTCAGGATAAATCCGGGAGATGGCTCGCCTTGAGGCCGGAGCTGACCGCTCCTGTCGTCAGGTTCTACCTCGAGCGGCTTAAGTCGTTCCCGAAGCCCCTAAAGCTGTTCTACTTCGGCAGCTGCTTCCGTTACGAGGAACCACAGGCGGGGCGCTACAGGCAATTCCTGCAGTCCGGGGCGGAGATAATAGGTAGCTCGAGGCCGGAGGCGGACGCCGAGGTGATAGCGCTGGTCGACGACATCGCTAAGGAGCTAGGTTTAAGGGGCTACGACTTACGCGTGGGCAACGTCGGCCTTTTGAGGGAAATATTGTCGCAGGCGGGGGTAAAAGGCGAAGAGCAGGACCCGGTGATGAGGGCGATCGACGCCCACGATCAAGCCAGACTCGAGGAGGAGCTCGACAGACGAGGGGTTGGGGAGAGATATAAAAGGCTCCTCAAGACGGTGGCAGGACTTCAGGGCGGCGTGGAGGTACTGGATAAAGCGGGGGAGCTCTTGAGCGACCTCTCGAAGGCCAGAGCGGCCCTGCAACGACTTCGAGCGGTGTTAAGGCTTCTAGAGCTCAGCGGCGTTGACGGGTACCGCGTGGACCTGGGCATCGCGCGCGGGTTGGAGTACTACACCGACGTGGTCTTCGAGCTCTACGTCGACGGCGTGCAGGTGGCTGGCGGCGGGCGTTACGACGAGCTGATCGAGTTGCTAGGCGGTGAACCCTGCCCTGCGGTGGGCGTAGGCTTCGGCGTCGACAGGATAGCGCAGGCCATGCTGAAGCAGGGCGTTAAGATAGAAGAATGGCAACTGGACTGCATGGTGCTCCCATCAAGCGGGGAGATGTTAGACGAATGCCTCAAGATCGCCCGCGATCTTCGAAGGGCGGGGCTTTCCGTCGACGTCGACCTCATGGGGCGCAGCCTTAGAAAGGCCATCGCGTACGCGGACGCTAGAAGAGCGAGATATGCGGTGATCGTGGGGGCGAGGGACTTGGCATCGGGAAAGGTCACGCTGCGAAACATGACCACCGGCGAGCAGGAGCTGGTCTCTCGAGAGGAATTGGCGAACAAGCTAAAGGAGGTGCGGGCTACTTAAACTTGTAGCCGAGCCCCTCGAACACGCGCTTCATCTCCAGCGCGTCCTTCTCCAAGATCGGCGACTCTGAAATTATCGTGATGTCCATCCTTCTCCTCAGGATTTCCTCTGCGAGCGGCTTGAACGGAGGTTTGTTGGATTTGATCTCGAGATGATGTTTCTCGTTGCCCTTGCCGTCTTCGACGGTGGTGAACTCAACCCCCGTGAAGTGCGTATGCAGATGTTTTAGCTTAAGAGGACGTAACTCGTCGAACACCCTTGCGTAATCTATCCTGCCCGCGTTTCGAGCGTAAATGTGCGCCCAGTCCACCACCGGCGCACACCCCTTCACATCCCCACATATCCTCACGATTTCCTCTAACGTCCCGAACGCCGTCTGCTTGCCCGTGGTCTCCAGCCCAAGGCTGACATCTTTTATCCCCTTAGATCTCATCCGGTCGAGGATATCCAAGCAGGACTCCTTCACGGCCTCGTAGGCTTCCTCCTTCGAGAGCGAACCGTAGAACCCTGGATGAAAGACCGCGATGTCGGCGCGCATGAAACTAGCCCTCTCTACCGAATCTAAGATCCTCTTTTTCGACGCCTCCAGCTTTTCCTTATCGCTCGAGCACAAGTTGACGAAGTAGGGGCAGTGAACGGACAAGCGCACGCCGAGGCGCTCGGCGAGATCTCCGACTTCCTTCGCGGCTTCGTTGTTCATGCCCACCCTTCTCACGAACTCGCACTCGAACGCGTTCAACCCAAGCTCGGATACGCACCTGACGCCGGCGGTTGTGCTCCTCTCCTTACACGCCAGTGGAACCCCGGCTGGCCCGAGGAATATCAAACGTTCACCGCAATGCACTTATTCGCGGGTATTTATTGCTTTAACGAGGGAAGGATGCTCAGCGAGATACGGGAGAGGATAGAACCACTTTTAGAGCCCGTGGCGAGGGCTTTCATCCAAGTTGGCTTCACTCCCAACTGGATAACCCTGCTCGGATTATTGATGGGCTCGGCGGCTGCCCTGTTATTCGCCAACAGCGAGCCCCGCTTGGCTGGAGCGGTCCTGTTGATATGTGGGTTCTTGGACACGATCGACGGTGCCGTAGCACGGGTGGGCGGGATGGAAACGGCGTTCGGCGGGCTACTGGATTCGGTCGTCGATCGTTACGTCGACTTCGCCATATTCGCTGGCGCCATCTACGCTGGCCTCACCAGCTGGAAGTGGGGGTTGTTCGCGGTGGCGGGTAGCTTTATGGTCAGCTACACTAGAGCAAGAGCCGAGGCGGCCGGCTCCGGAAAGCTCGACGTGGGGGTCGCAGAACGCGGCGAGCGGCTTCTGATCCTGGCGGTCGGCGGGCTGTTCAACCTAATGCACTACGCCGTACCGCTGGTGGCGATCCTAGCGCACCTCACTGCGCTTCAAAGGATGATCGTCGCGAGACGGCGCCTATCATAAGGGTTTCTTTCCGAAGAGCTTGGCGTACATGTCCCTGAAGTACTTCTCGGCTTCTGCCAAAAGTTCCTCCCCCTTCTCCGTTATCCTATAGTACTTGCGGGCGGGCTTCCCCCTGCGCTGCTCTTCCCGCTCGGTGATGATGTAGCCCTTTCGCTGAAGCCTGTAGAGCACGGTATACGAGGTAACTAACGGGGGCTTCCATCCAAATCTCTTATTGATCTCCTTACGCAGCTCGTAAGCGTACATCGGGCGCTCCTTGAGTAACCGTAGAATATACGGCCACATCAACTCGGCTGTCGTCTTGCGCTGCAGTCGACGCATGGCCAAAATAGCACCACATTTTTCAATTCGACCACAACCTTTATAATCTCTCGCAATATTTCAAATTTTGAAATAATACGAAATTGGAGATGCTGATGGGAAAAATAAACGTTGCGATAGCCGGCGTGGGGAACTGTGCTTCATCGTTGGTGCAGGGCGTGGAGTACTACAAAGATGCTAGAGAGGACCAATTCGTCCCCGGCCTGATGCACGTTAACTTCGGCGGTTACCACATCCGCGATATAAAGTTCGTGGCTGCCTTCGACGTGGACGCCAACAAGGTAGGTAAAGATCTTGCGGAGGCCATATTTACTCCGCCCAATTGCACGGTGAAATTTTGCGATGTCCCACCGCTCGGCGTTGAGGTCATGAAGGGACCAGTGCTCGATGGCTTGGGCAAATACCTAAGGAGCGTGATACCCGTGGACAAAACTCAGGAGCCCGTAGACGTCGCTCAGGTCCTCCGAGACTCACGCGCCGACGTCCTGATAAATTACTTGCCCGTCGGTAGCTACGAGGGCTCAAGATACTATGCGCAACAGGCCCTGGAGGCGGGTTGCGGGTTTATCAATTGCATACCTGAGTTCATAGTTTCTGACAAGGTCTGGGGAGAAAGGTTCAGACAAGCG
>JAWCKY010000083.1:0-5605 GCA_038851365.1 Hadarchaeales archaeon (SeqCode) | reverse complement strand
AGGCTAGACTACGGCCGCCCAAGGTTATCTTTGAAATATGACAAATAAAGGCTCTCCGTGACCAAGGCTTCAAGGCAGCGCCGTGATAGCAACATCGCTGCTTATGTTAACGTACTGCCCCACCGAGGGCCTTCGGTTCAACTAGAGCTGCTTGCGGAGGAAGAGCATATCGCGCTCCCAGCGCGGGTGGTCGACCTCGCCCACCTCCTGGAAGCCCTTCCGCCTGTAGAACTCCCTAGCCTGCTCGAACTTCGGGAGCGAGCTGGTGTAGACGAAAAACTCCCTCGCGCCCCTAGCCTTGACCTCCTCTTCGACCCTCTCTAGCAACGCGCTGCCTATGCCGAGCTTCCTGTGCCCCTCGCTGACGGCGAACCACCCCAGCCAATAAGCTTCGCCTCGCCTGTAAAACCCCGAGACCCCCACGACCTTGCCACCTAGTTCGGCAACGTAGTATTCGCCTTGCTGCTTCGATCGACCTTCCCGAAAGTAATAGGCGAAGATGGACTCGGCGAACTCTGCATCCGCGCGCGAGATCGCTGAGGCGATGAGCTCGATCACCTGAGGCAAGTCCTCCTGTTTGATCGGCCTGATCTTGTAGGGTTGGCTCGGTGCCATGGTTTGCAGCTCGACTAGATGAGGATTTATGGTGCCCTTATAAATGCCCCTAACCCCTTCGTCCGACGGTGGTGCGGGGGGAGAGATTCGAACTCTCGAAGGCCCTGCGGCCACGGGATCTCTTAGCTTGGCCCTTAAGTCCCGCCCTTTAGGCCAGGCTCAGGCACCCCCGCGAGATGAAATTTCTCGAGCGAGGCAATAAAATTAACCTCTGCCCTTCCTGTGCGCCCTGCGGTAGACCGCGCGGTACTTCTTGCGCTTTCGCTGGAGCTTCCGCTCCAGCTCCTCCTCGAGCTCCCAATACATGGTTACACTGTCACGTTTGGGCTGGCCGACATTTATTTACTTTTGTCGCGTGGTCGCTCTGCCCCCAGACGGCGAGGGTGGAACGGCAAGTTCTCCTTCGTCGGCACTGGACTTTTCGCTGTCTTGGCTCCCCCAGTGCTTAGGGCTCCATTTACCTCAAATACCACCTGCTCCCTTCCCCGTGCGAAGATTACATACTTTGCAACGCTGCAAACAAATAATCGAAAAGTGCCCCGGGCGGGATTTGAACCCGCGTCGCAGGCTCGAGAGGCCTGCATGATTGACCGGCCTACACCACCGGGGCTTCACGTCTAGCTTTCTCGGCGAAAATTAAAAACATGCCGACCGCTCAGTCGTGCTCCCTAAACATCTCGTCCTGGGTTGGGTCCTTCTTCCTGAGCCATTCCACGAGCATCGCGACGTGCTCCTTCTCCTCGTCCATGTTGTGCTGCAACACCTTCTTCAGCGACTCATCCTTGGTGGCGTCTATCCTGGCTTGGTACTTGTTTATGGCGTCGAGCTCCTCGATCAAGGACTGCCTAGCCATCGCCCAATCCTCGTGCTCCCCCATTTTAACACCTCCTTTTGAACCAATCTTTTGACGCCCTGCTTTTAGTATTTGTTGCGCGTCTGACTTGCTGAACTGGGGTTTTCCCAGCTACGAAATTCGGCGATCGCCCAAGCTAGGGAGAGGGCTAAGGCCAACGCGCTTGCAACGGGAAAAGCCAGCCATAACCCCGTTAAGCCGAATAGCTGTGGGAGGATCAAAACGCATGGTATCAGGAAGATGAGTTGGCGCGACGACGACACGATCAGGGCTGGGGCCCACTTCCCCAGTCCCTGGAAAAAGCAGCTCAGGACCATTTGAGCGCCTATGGTGAGGGAATCGAACGCAAATATGCGGAGGGCCCAAATTCCCTGGCCGAGGTAATCAGCGCCATCGCCGAACACGGACAAGATAGGGGCCGCAAAAACCGTCACCGCCAGCCAAAAAACGACCCCATATGCAAGGACGACAGTGGTGGCCTTCGTGACGATTTCCCTGACGCGGTGATTTAACTTGGCGCCATAATTATAGCCGACAAGCGGTATTATCCCCTGACCTAAGCCAAAGGAGGGGTGAAACACGAGGCTGTTGATTCTGAACAGGACCGCCAGTAAGGCCAAAGGGATGACGCCGAAGGACGATGCCACTTTAACCGACAGCACCTGCGCCACGGAGCCGCCGGCCATGCGCACCGTGGAGGACATGCCCACGCCTAATATCTCCTTCATCGCCCACGGTCTGGGCAGCAAGTGCCTGAGGCGAATGGAGTAGACGGACCTCGACGTGAGGTACACAAGTAGGATCACCGAGGATACCGCTCGACCCACCGTGGTCGCCAAGGCAAGGCCCGCTATCCCCATCCTCGGAAATGGTCCCAACCCAAAGGCCAAGACGGGGTCCATGATGCAGTTAATGACCGTGGAGAGAATCGCAGCCCCGCTCGCTATAGACGGGTCGCCGCCCGCCCTGACCATCTCCGCTAGCACGAGCAGGAGGAAGTTCAGCGCGATGAATCCGGTCTCGATGCTCATGTAGGAAATGGCTTGCTCCAGAACCTCACCGCTCGCCCCGAATAGGCTGAGCAAGGGTTTCAAGCTTGGGTAGAAGACGAGGGTGGCGACGGCGCCTGCGATGAGGAACACGGAGATGGCATTGCCCGCCGCGACATTAGCCTCCTCCTGTTTTCTCGCGCCCAGGCTGCGGGAGATCAAGGAGGATGATCCGAAGCCTATGCAAAAACCTATCGAGGTGTAAATTATCATGAGCGGGAAAGCCGCTGCCAAAGCAGCCAAAGCTTCGAGACCTAGGGCGCCGGCGAATATCGCGTCGACCAAGTTATAGGTGGCCGTTACCACCGCGGCTATTATGGATGGTCCGCAAAAACGCAGGAGTAGCGGCCATACTGGATCCTTCCCCATGAACTCGCTCTTGTCGTTCATCCCCTCACCTAAAAGCCCTTAACTACCTGCGGCAGGAGCTATAAGATTTTTTCCGCGAGAAAAAGGGACCCAAAAATAGCGGGCCCGGCGGGATTCGAACCCGCGATTTGCAGCTTAGGAGGCTGCTGCCTTATCCGACTTGGCCACGGGCCCTCAAGTAAAATTCAACCGAGGAGATTTATGATTATTGCTAAGCTCGGACCGCGCGTATGGGCACACCCTGCGCGACCAAGCTCCTGAGCTGCCTCCCGAACTCACTACCTCGCTCTATGCGTATATCCCCCCTAGCGCCCACCGTGGCCTTGAACAGGAAGGCATCACCCGCGTAGATCTCGACGTTCTCGCCTCGGTGCTCCCTGCCCAACATCAAGATGACGTGACCTCCCTCCTCCTTGACCTCTACCCCCAGCTCCTCTCGCCCTTCTGCTGGTTCCTCGCGCTCCCGCACGTCTATCTTCACCCCCAGCCTCCGCTGCACCGCGTCGATCGTCCTACCTCCTCGCCCGATTATCTTCGGTATCGCCTCGGGATCGGCGCGGACGACGGCCTCGCCCTCCGATAGCACCTCCACGTCGACGTCGGCCCTCGCCCTTCGCTTTATCTCTCGCCTGATCTCCTCCGCCAGCTTGCGCTCGGCCTTCGACGGCTCCCTCCTCCGCACGGGCATCACCACGATTTCCTCGCCGAAGGAGTAGATCTCGTAAACCGGCTCGTCCGTCTCGAAGTCGCAGACCTGGATGATCGGCCTAGCCAGGTCGGCCTCCACCATGCCGTGGGGCACCTTCACCACCGACTTGAGCGAGTAGACCTCCTTGATCTCGCCGTCCTTGATGAAGATGACGGTGTCGGCTATCATGGGTATCATGCCCAGCTCCACCCTACCTATGAGGCGCTGGATCGCGTCGATCGCGCGGGTGGCGTGGACGACGCCCACCATGCCGATGCCGGCGAGGCGCATGTCGGTGAAGATCTGAAAGTCCTTGGTCTTGCGCATCTCGTCGTAGATGGTGTAGTCCGGGCGCACCAGCAACAGCACGTCGGCCGTCCTCTCCATATCCCCCTCCAGCGGGCTGTATTGCGTTATCTCATCGCTCACCTGGAGGTCGCGGGGGGACTCCATGGTCTTGACTATCTTGCCCTGCTTGCGATACAGCTCGGCCAGCGCCTGCGCGAAGGTCGACTTCCCGGCGCCCGGCGGGCCGGCGATGAGCACGCCCTCCGCCTGCTTGCTCAGGCGCTCCTTCAGCTTGTCGGAGAGGCGATAATCCTCTAGCTTGACCTCCGCCACCGGCCTTACGGCGGTGATCTCGAACCCATCGCTGAAGGGCGGGCGGGCTATGGCTATGCGGTACTCGCGGAACTGCACTATGGTCGCACCCTCCCGCTCGAGCTCGATGAAGCCATCGGGGTCCTGTCTGGCGAGCTCTATTATCTCCCTCGCCATCTCCCGGAGCTCCTCCTCGCTTAGCGGCCTCTCGTCGAGTACCTTGAGCTCGAACTTGCCCGGGCGCCCGACCTTCGCCATGGGGCGAACGCGGTCCTTGAGGTGGACCGACATCGTATTCTCGTCGAAATACTCCAGCAACCTGGGCCTCCGCTCGACGGGCAGGGGCTTCAGGAACATCACCTCCAGCCCTTCCACCCTGCCCACCTCGGCCATCACCGCATCGCTCGTCACGAGCACCGCGCCCCTTTCCCTAGCGAGGTCCCTGATGGCGGCGTCTATCGCCCCAGCGGAGGCGCCTGCGAGCTGGTCGGCGGTGGGCCTCTGGCCCGCGAAGCTGAGCCTGACCTGTCCTCGCTCTGCTAACTCGCGGAGGCGCCTGAGCTCGGCTAGGCCGCTGAAGCCGGAGTCCCTGCCGGAGTTGGCCTGATGCTCGAGCTCCGCCAAGACCGCTTGCGGCACGACTATCTCGCAACCTCGTAACTCGCCGCCCTCGACCATGCGCGAAATGCGCCCGTCGACCACGACGCTGGTGTCTACCACGTAGACCTTGGACATTCCGATCGAGACAAACTTTCGAGCCCAGCCTAATAAACCCTGTCTGAAGCGACATCGGCGGGGCTGCGAAAGATATTTAAATCAACAATCGGAATGTTTTGCGGCTCGGACGGTGATGGATTGAGTTCCTCGAGGGCCCTCGGAGCGCTCCTGTGCCTCGCTTGCGTCGCCGTCGCCGCGGCGCACATCTGGTTCGGGTATATAGCTGGCTCGCCGCCATCGCTGGCATTCGCGCTGCCAGTTACCGTGTTCCTGCTGGTCGTGGTGGGCCTAGGTTTCTGGCTTGGGTGGATAATGGCGACCACCAGGGAGGTGGAGCCCGCCGCGGCGACCGCTGAGGAAGCTGAGAAGTCCGAAAAGGCCAAGAAGTGAGCTGCTTCGCCCTTCTCACACATTTTTAAAGCTCGCCGCGACCTAGAGCTTGGTTGGGATGCCTTTGAAGTACAAGCGATGGCTCATCGTCGCCTATTTGCTCGCGATGATGGCGTTCTCGCTCTCGGTGCTCTGGCTGGCGGCGCCAGCGTATCGCGGGTACACCACGTCGGACAGCGGCTATTTCCATCACCTCGCGGAGGAGATCGTCCAAGCTGACGGCATGGTGACGGTCCACGAGCTCTCCCACCCCCCGCAAGGGCTACCCGTGGGCATATCGGACCAGCTTCAACCCCTCCTCGCGGCGATGATCTACAAAGGGCT
>JAWCKY010000082.1:0-4058 GCA_038851365.1 Hadarchaeales archaeon (SeqCode) | reverse complement strand
AGCGGCGGTGTTTATTGCCACCTTGTCTGCCCCCGAGCGGAGCATGCGCTCAATGTGCTGGAGCGAACGGATCCCCCCTCCGACCGTCAAGGGGACGGAGAGCTGCTCGGCGGTGCGCTCGACTACGCCGTACATCGCCTCCCTACCCTCCGGCGATGCTCCTATGTCGAGGAACACCACCTCGTCCGCCCCCTGCTCGTCGTACCACTTGGCGAGCTCCGCTGGGTCGCCGGCCTCTCGAAGCTGTCTGAACCTCACGCCCTTCACCACGCGTCCGTTAAGGACGTCGAGGCATGGTATGATCCGCTTCGTCAGCATCACAACACCCCCTTCGTGCTGGGCACGCCCCGCCTCTTGGGCTCCTCGCTTACAGCCTCCGCTAGTGCCACGCCTAGGGCCTTGAATATTGCCTCAGCCTTGTGGTGGTCGTTCCTCCCGCGCAGGGTCTGCACGTGGAGGTTCAGCTTGCCGTTCGCGGCCAACGTCTGGAGCAGGTGTTCTATCAGGTCCGAGCTCAGGTCGTCCAACCGTTTCTTCGCGAATTTGACGTCGATGTCAGCGTACGCTCGTCCGCTTAGGTCCACCGCCACCAGCACTAGCGCGTCGTCCATGGGTAGAACGGCGTCGCCCATCCTGCGTATGCCGGTCTTTTCGCCCAGCGCCTTCTCCAGGGCGGAGCCAAGCGCTATCATCACGTCCTCAGCGACGTGGTGTTCGAGGTCGCCACGCGCGCTCACCTCGAGATCGAAGCAACTGTGCTTCGCCAGGGCGGCAAGCAAGTGGTCGAGGAACTTGATGCCCGTGTCCACCCTTGCCTCGCCGGAACCGTCCAAGTTCAACCTCACCCTAACGTCCGTCTCCTTGGTTCTCCTCCGAACTTCCCCCACCCTCATTCAGCCACCTCCATCGCCTGCTTGAGCGAAAGCCTGCCCTCGTACAGCGCCATCCCTATCACCAACCCCGCCCTTCGCACGTCCTCGAGCGTCGCGACTCCGCCGGCCGCGAAGACGGGTATGCCGACGGCCTCCACCACTTGGCGAATGGCGTCGGCGTCCACGCCGGCCATCCTCCCCTCGACGTCGACGTTGGTGAACAGCAGGGAGCCGACCCCCATGCGCTCGAACTCCCTCGCCGCCTCCGCGGCGGTCCATTGCGTCGGCGTCGTCCAGCCCCTTATCACTACCCTCCCCGCCTTAGCGTCGACGGCTGCCATAACCCTAGCGCTCCCCGCGAGCTCCACCAGCTCTCGAACGAGTTCAGGGTTCTCTATGGCCGCGGTGCTAAGGATGACCCTTTCGGCCCCTATCCCGAGCAGCTCGCAGGCCCGGTCCAGGCTCCTGACCCCTCCTCCGACTTGGGCGCCGACGTGGACGTTCGCGAGCACCTCCGCCACCACGTTGAAGTTGTCTCCGGTGCCCATCGCGGCGTCGAGGTCGATGATGTGCAGGTAGCGGGCCCCCTCCGCTATCCACCTCTGGGCCATCTCCACGGGGCTACCGTAGACCCTCTCGCTCTCCGGCCTTCCTCCGACGAGCTGCACGCACCTTCCCTTCCTGATATCCACGCTCGGGATCACCAGCATTTTGCTCGCCCCTTCATGGAAGGATCCGCTCGATAGGCACGACCAGTATATCCCTCGCCCCCGCACGCTTCGCCCGCTTCACCACCTCGTACACGTCCTTCTCCTCGACGACCGCTTGCACCGCGAGCATCGGCTCCGCCGCCTCGACCCTAGAGACCGTCGGGCCAGCCATGCCCGGCATTATCAGCTTGATCTCCGGCAGCTTCTCCTCGGGGACGTTCATCAGCACCAGCTTCCTTCCCCTCGCCCTGAGGACGCTCCCGATGGCCGTCACTATATCCTCGATCTTCGCCCTCTTCTCCCGCAGGCTTCGCGGGTTCGCGATCAGCCTCGCGGTGCTCTCCAAGATAGTGCCGACGACGCGCAGGCCGTGCGTGCGGAGCGTCGTGCCGGTGCTCGTCACGTCGACTATTAGATCCGCCACGCCTATGAGCGGGGTTATCTCCGCCGCGCCCGTGACGCGCACGACCTCGACCGCTATCCCTCGCTCCTCGAAGTACTGCTTGGCGACGTTCGGGAACTCCGTCGCTACCCTCATGCCGGGCTTTATGTCCTCGACCGACCTAATACCCGACTTCTCGTGCGCCGCCACCACCAGCCTCGTCGACCCATAGCCTAGGTCGAGGAGCTCCACGACGTCGCCCCCGCTCTCGCGCACGAGGTCGTAGCCCGTGATGCCCAGGTCGGTCGCGCCCTTCGCCACCAAGTCGGTTATGTCCTGAGCCCTTACGAACACCAGCTCTATCTCCGGGTCATAGGTGCGGGCGAAGAGCTGGCGCGCGTCCCTGCCCAGCACCCCTATGCCCGAGTCCTCGAGCAATCGGACGGTCTGTTCCTCCAGGTGTCCCTTGGGGACGGCGATCTTTATCATAGCCCAACCACCTCCTTGAATCGTTTTATCCCCTCCACCAATTGCTCGTTCTCCTCGCGGGTGCCGACGCTTATCCTGACGTAGCCCTCGCCGGCACCCCTGAAGTCGGAAAGGTCCCTGATGAGGATACCTCGCCGCGCGAGGAACCTGCAAAGCTCCGGCGCGCTGGTGCCAATGGGCCTCACGTCCGCCATCAGGAAGTTGGCCTCCGACGGCAAGACGTGCAAGCCGAGCCTCGACAACTCCCGGCGCAGGTACTCGCGACCCCTCCGCACCAAGGCGACCACCTTTCGCATGTGGCGGAGGTCGCGTAGGGCAGCGACCGCAGCGGCTTGCGCTAAGCGGTTGACGTTGAACGGCATCCTGATGTTCTCGAGGACTTCGACGACCTCTGGCGTGCCTATCGCGTACCCCACTCGTAGGCCCGCGAGCCCAAAGGCCTTTGAAAAGGTGCGGAGCACTAGCAAGTTCTCCTTCCTCGCCGCGAGGCCGGCTAGCGTGTAACCCGCGAACTCCGCGTACGCCTCGTCGACCACTACTGGCTTGCCGCTCGCCAATAGCCTGTGCACTTGCTTCGAGCTCGGGCCGTTGCCCGTGGGGTTGTTCGGCCTCCCGATGAAGGCCAGCTTGGCTTTCGCCAGCGCATCGACGAGCGCGGAGGCATCCCACCTGAACTCCTCGAGCTCCACGAACTTCGGCACCCCCCCGTTCACCCTGCAGGCTATCTCGTACATCGCGAAGGTGGGCACCGGGATCACCGCTCGGTCGCCTGGGTCGAGGAAGGCTTTGCAGACGAGATCCAAGAGCTCGTCGGAGCCGTTTCCGATGGCGATGCAATCGACGTCCACCTTTAGATATTCGGAGATCGCCAGCTTCAGCTCCTTGGCTTGCGGATCGGGGTATCTGCTCAGTCGCCTCGCTTCTCGCTTCACCGCCTTGATCACCTCGGGCGAGGGACCGAGCGGGCTCTCGTTGGAGCTGAGCTTGACCTTCGCTTCGACGTCGTACTCCGCCGCGAGCGGGTAGGAGATGCCCGCGGCCAATGCCTCGCTCACCCTCCTGGACAGCATCGATCGCCCTCCCTCCATCACAATCTCCTCAGCAGTTGCTTGGGGTTTTCGCCGACGGCTTTGGCGGCCGCCTCCTCGCCGAGGCCGGCGCCCTTGGCGACTCTCATCGCCTCCTCGAGCGTCAGCAGCTCCTCGGGCGAATGGGCGTCCGTGTTTACCAACAACTTCGCTTTGCTCTTCATCGCGATGCGCGCGACCCAGCCGTTGGCGATGCAATGCCCTCGCCTCGAGGTGAGCTCGAGGTAGATGTCCGCCTCCCTGGCCTTGTCCGCCTGCTCCGGCGTGAGGAAGCCTGGGTGCGCGAGGATGTCGACGTCCGAGCACGCGAGGGCGGCGTCGTTGGTGCCCTCGTGGACCGGTTCGACGATGGTCTCGCCGTGTACGAGCACCAGCTCAGCGCCCAACCTGCGGGCAAGCTTGACCAGCCTTTGCATGCTTTTCACCGGCACGTGCGTGAGCTCAGCGCCTGGCACCACCCTAGCTTCGAGGTAGCGGTTGAGCTCCTCCGCGACCTTCGCGAGCCTCGGAACCACTA
>JAWCKY010000081.1:0-14402 GCA_038851365.1 Hadarchaeales archaeon (SeqCode) | reverse complement strand
TCACGGCGCCGGGGCTTCAGGAAAAGGTACGATTTCTGCGCGAATTGCGCGAGCATAGATTACCAGTGGACGAGATGGCCATGAGATTGCTCGAAGCCCACCTCCACGAGATCGGATATGCGCAGGTGTTCGACATGCGGACGCTTTACGATCTTTTGGCGGAGGATAGGACCGAGGAGGCGCTGGGGAAGGTACTGGAAGTGGTAGGGAAACAGATCGAGGCCGAACTCAGGGGAGGAAGGCGATGATTACGCGCGTCAAGCTAAAGGGGTGGAAAACGCACCTCGACAGCGACATAAAATTCGGCGACGGTACTAACGTGTTAGTCGGGATGATGGGGGCGGGCAAGTCGGCGGTCCTCGAGGCCATAACTTACGCGCTCTTCGGTACCCTGCCCCAGGTGCAGACGCGTAGGATTAAGCTGGATGAACTCATCATGAACAGACCAAAGCAAATGGGCTCGGCGGAAGTGGAAGTGAGCTTCATCGCTCCGGATGGAGAGGAGTATGTGGTCAAGCGCGTGATCGAGCGGGGAAGCGGCACGACTTTTTCCGAGTTGCGCAAGGCGAGCGGCGAGTTGATCGAAAGCCCGAGCGCTACGCGCGTGAGCGAGGCAATTCAATCCATACTAAAGCTCGATTATGATCTCTTCGAACGAGCGGTATACTCCGAGCAAAATCGGCTGGATTATTTTCTGACGTTGCCGAGGGGAAAGCGCATGGAAAGCATCGACGAGTTATTGGGGATAGATAAGTTGGAGCTTGCGCGCAAGAATATGGGTACACTGATTCACCGCATCCAAGAGCGAATCGATGATCGACGATCTGCTCTAAATGAGCTCAGGCAGGACGCGGCTTTGGCAGCTTTGCCGGCTCTGGAACAAGGGCTGAACGAGCTGGAGCTCTCGAAGCAAGGGATTCATGCGCGATTAAAACAACTGCAGCCAGAGCTCGAGAGCGTTCAAAGGGAGTTGCAACAGTTGCGGGAGGTTGAGCAAAGGTTGGCACAATCGGAGAAATCCCTTAAGGAGCTCGAAGGCGCGATCGCACAGCTAAACCAGCGATTGGAAGATATAAGAGTTAAGCTAGGCGCGGCGATAGGGGTCGAAAGCGAGCAGCTGAGGGGACAGCTCGCAAGTGCGGAACGAGAATTCAACGAGGCCTCAGGCAAGCTGGAGGATTTGAACTCGAGGTTTACATCCTCAACTTCATGGATCCGCGAGTTGGAGACGAAGATAAGGATGTACAACGACCGGTTAGAAAAGCTTTCAAGCGAAATAGAAGCCAAACGCAGGTTGCGCGGCGAGCTGGAAAGCCTAAAAATACAGGAACTGACTGATTTCATCGAAAGGTTGCAGGCAGAGATCAGGGACGTCGGCGACGAGCTCGCAGCAACCCGCGCGCGCTCGCAGGACTTGGAGCAGACGTTCAATGAGCTCGCAATGGCGGGCTCCACTTGCCCTGTATGTGAAAGCCCGTTACCGGAGGATAGAAAACGGCGATTGCTCGAGGATCGCGGGGCTAGAATCGAGGAGTATCGCAAGCTGACCGCCCAGTTGCAAGAGCGTTTATCTGAGCTGCAGGAGCTCTTGAGCCAGAAGCTAGAACTGCAAAGGCGAGCCATGTTAATCGCCAAGGAGGTCGAGGGGCTCCAGATGCTAGAAGCTGAGCGCTCTCGAGTGGAACAAGAGATCCGCAGCTTAAACGAGGAGCTGATGAGCGCGCGGGTGGAGGTAGAGGGGCTCCGGTCCGAAGTGGACCGTAAGCGCCAAGAGGTGGAAAAGTTGCGGGAGCGGCTTCAGGAGATGAGGCAGCTCCTACACTTTCGGGAGGACTTGGACAGACTTGAGTCGGAGCACAAGCGGAAGCTCGCGGAGAGCTTGCGGATACGCCGTGAGCTCTGGCAGCTGAGGCGGACCTACGACGAGGCTAGAGCCAAGGAGCTACAGGCGCGTTGGGAGGGGTTGATTAGAACCCATGAACGCCTCAAGGCTGAGCTGGAGGGTAAGGAGCAGCTGATAGCCGAGAGGCGTAAGCTCATCGAAAGCCTCCACGAGAAAAAGGCCATGATCGCTCGTTACGAGGTCGAGCTCAAATATCTTCAACAGGCGGTGGAGGCCCTCCAGACGATCCAAGTAGCCCTCTCTAGAACGCAGGTATCGCTTCGCCGCGACTTCGTCGAGGCCGTAAATGAGGCGATGGCCGAATTGTGGGGAGATATTTATCCGTATGGTGACTTCACCAGCATAAGGCTCGCCGTCGAAGGGGAGGGCAAGGGCGACTATGTGCTGCAGCTGCGCGATAGGTTTGGCAATTGGTTGCCGGTGGAGGGCATCGCGAGCGGCGGCGAGCGGACCTGCGCTTGCTTGGCTTTGAGGATAGCGTTCGCGATCGTGCTGGCGCCAGCCCTCAGCTGGTTGGTATTGGATGAGCCCACCCATAACTTAGACGCGGAGGGGATCCAGGAGCTAGCGACTGCCCTGCGCGAGCGGGTTCCGGAAATAGTCCGCCAAGTGTTGCTCATAACGCACGAGGAGCGATTGGAGGCGGCGGTCAGCGGATATCTGTACCGCTTTTATCGGGACAAGGACACCGATCAACCGACCAGAATAGAACAGGTAGTGGTTCCACAAAGTTTTGAGGCATCTAAACCTTGAAGAGCTTAACTTCTACGGATAGCGTTACCACCTCTCCGCCCGCTTTCGTGATAGAAAGTTGCCCGCGCGCGAGGAATTGCTCGTCGGTCTCATGGGCATTTTCAGGACAAGTGAGTGCCCAAGTTTTGCCGCTTTGGCTTAGTATCACAATCACGCCGTAACCGGGCGGTCGTAAGTGATCGAGTGTCGCCGTCACGTACGAGCGCAGGTACCGGTCAGGTACCGTGGGCGATTCAAGCACTATCTGCTCAGCCGCCGCTTTCAGGATACCGATCGAGTAAGGCTCGACCCATGAGGTTTCAAGCATCCCGTACAGATGTTCACACTTGAGTTCGAGCTGTCGCGCCGTAGCGGCTTGAAGAGGTCTTAAGCTATAAGCGTGCATGATGGCGCTGCCAACGATAAGGATGATCGACATAAAGGCAATCGAGAGCACGTCCGCGATGCCCCTTTCGGTCAAGCGTACCACGCTACCACACTCAACTTCGCCGGCACGTATCGACCGCCCAACCTCAACGAGCATGCTACCGCCAGGGAACAGGTCGCTCTATCGCTCGGAGGCGTTGGGCCGAAAGGTCCGAAGGAATATCCATCCTCCTTTAAATCCTGCACCTGCACCTGAAAGCTGAGGTTTCGGCCGCCGATCTCGAGGGCAAAATCTAGGCTCTCAAACTTGGTTGGGTCGATCACGTAATTGAGCCTGTTGCCAACGGCATCGACATACGCGAGTTTATCGGAGGTCAAGTGGATCACGATTGCAGAGGTCGCATCGCTGAGCTCTGCTAGCTCCGCAAATGCTCGATGCCTTCGATAAGCTGAGGCGCTCGCCAAAACGAGCGCGATCACGAGGATGCATATGATCAGGGTCTTAAGCACCTGTGTGAGGTTCATGTAGATACCAAGATCGCTCCGTTTTCGAGCGAGATTGTCAAAACATGGGTGCCAGGTCCAAGCTCTGGGCCAAGTATGGGCAATGGATAACCACCTTCCGGCAGGATTATGCCGTCTAGTGTTATCCGATTATCCTCGAACTTTAGCACGTAGCCCTCGGGAACCCTAACGTTGATCTTTCTTCGATCTCCTGTTGCGGTGACCGCCCTCACTACAGCATCGACCTCTAAAGCGGTCTCCCTCGCATCCCGTGCCCTTGCTAAAGCTTCGGCATATTTGTAGGCCATAGCGAAGGTTAAGATGGCCAAGGAAGCGAGGATGACCGAGGCGAGCATCCTCAGCGCTGGCACACTTTACGCTCCCTTAGCGAGGTTTTCTATCGCGTTCTCTAACATGCTCTCGGCAGCGGCACCAGCCCTTTTATAGAGGCCGATTCCTATGCCCAGGCCCACGATGAGCAGCGCGACCGCGGCCAGCAGCTTCATCACGAGCGGCTCCACGGCGGCCTCATCGTGAAGGAGTCCTCTAACCCTCATGTCCAGCCTCCTTTATCTTTCATCCTCCCTTTTTTTTGCGGAAGATTTTTCGAGTGCGGACTTTTAAAAATTTTTCTATGTCGTAGTTTTGTTCGATAAGCCCTTATCACCAAAGCTTTAACCGCCAAGTCTTACCTCTTTTTGGTATTCAGATGACCGAGCCATGGGTGGAGAAGTACGCTCCGCGCAAGCTGAGCGAGGTGATCGGACAGCCCCAAGCAATAAAATCTATTCTCGAATGGGCAGACGACTGGAGAAGAGGCAAGCCTAAGAGACGCGCGCTTTTACTCTATGGGCCTGCTGGTACTGGTAAGACCGTCGCCGCTAGGGCTTTAGCGCGGGAGATGAATTGGGATCTCATCGAGCTCAACGCGAGCGACAAACGCACGTTCGAAGCGATCAAACAGGTCGCCGGCACGGCTGCTACCAGCGGGACGTTGTTCGCAGGCGCAGTGGGGAAACGCCTCATCGTGCTCGATGAAGCCGATAACATCCACGGCACCGTGGATCGAGGCGGCTATCGCGCGATAGGTGAACTACTTGAGCAAGCTCAAAATCCAATCGTGCTAATCGCGAACGATCAATACGCCATACCCGCTGATATCAGGTCCGCCTGTCTTGCAGTGAACTTTCGACGCCTCTCTGAGGATTCGATAGTCAAGGCCTTGGAGCGGATATCTCGTGCCGAGGGGATCGAAGTGGAACCCTTAGCGCTTAAGGTCATAGCCGAAGCAGCGAGGGGCGACCTGCGGTCTGCGATAAACGACCTTCAAGCCGTGGCAACTGGCAAACGTCACCTGACGATTAAGGACGTGATCGTCTACAGACGCGATCGGGAGGTCAACATATTCGAGGTGCTTTCGCGGCTTCTCCACGCGACTACCTGCAAGGAAGCGAGGGAAATCCTTTGGGCACTCGATCGCCCCCCCGATGATGCCATAGATTGGATAAGCGAAAATGTGCCTAGGATGCTTTTAGAGCCCTCCGACCTCGCGCGGGTCTATGAGGCGCTTTCACGCGCCGACGTTTTCCTTGGCCGTACTCGAAAGAGACAGGCTTACGGGATGTGGGGCTACGCGAGCGACCTGATGACTTGCGGTGTCGCGGTGGCGCGAGAAGGTGAGATGAGGCACGTTCGGTTTCAAGTCCCGAGTTCTGGTCTACTTTATGCTAAGACAAGAGGTACAAGGGTGCTACGCGACGGCGTCGCCCAAAAGATCGCTAGATACTGCCACACCTCAAGCAAAGAGGCAAGAAAGTACTTCATCCCCTATTTGAGCATAATTTTTGCCCACGATAAAAAAACCGCATCTAGGATAGCAGCCCAACTCGAGCTGACGGAAAAGGAGATAGATTATCTCGCAGGCCTCACAACAAGGGCTTTCCGCGGCTCATGATAACCTCTCCGTCAACGGATACTTGCCCCCTCGACATGTCCTTGATTAGGTCTAAATGGCTGGATGCCCTGTTCCTGCCGTGATAGGCACCTCGGTTATTTCCTATCGCTACGTGTATCGTCCCAAATATCTTTTCGTCGACGATTATGCTCCCGCCCGTGTACTCAGCTCCTGGGTTGCAGCCGAAGCCCAGCTCGGCGATCCTGTCTTTTTCACCGGTATTGGCCTCGAGGAATCTCCTAAAGTTTTCCTCCCCTCTTTCCGCTTTGTAGCTAACGATTTTCCCCTTATTGAATTTTAGCCAGAGGTGCTCCAATTTTCCGAAGCCCGGGATTGCAACTTTCTCGAAGAAAATTTCACCTTCAGCCGAGGTCTCTAGCGGTGCCACGAAGACTTCTCCAGCTGGTATATTTACTCCCACATCACCCCTTTTCATGTCTTCGTCCGAAATTATGCCATCGTCCCCCAAGATCGGTCTTCCTCCAATGCGAAGCGTTAGGTTTGTCCCGTCATCGGCTGTTATCTGAACCTCGTCCTTGCCCACTAGCGCAGCTCGGTAATATCTGCAGATATCTAGCAATCTCTTCGTGAAGGTGTTTTCTATACTCCTGAAGAAAATCTCTCTAAACTTCTCCACGGGGCACCCGTAGGCTTTAGCCGTAGCAGGTAGGGGCCAGCCGAAATATGCCCATTTGATCTTTCTTCGATCGGTTATCTCGCGCAGTTTTTGACGAATGGGCGCTGTGAGCTTGATCTTCTCGTGCAACCCTTTGGCCCAACTCGGTTCATCCTCCTCTCCTATGAATACGAGCGCGTCCGCTTTCCTCGCTATCGCCTCCGCGAAGGGGCTCATTTGGCTGAGCGATGCCTTCGGCTTTAACTGGTATCTTTTCCTTTCCCTCCAAGAGCGATGGGTTAGCAACAAGGTATGGGCCCCTCGGCGCCAACATTCCTCCTCCACCATTAAGGCAAATTTCTCGCAGGTGGGGTCAGTCGGATTGTAGGTGATCCTGACCGAGTCGTAACTCCCTCCTGGTTTTCTTCCTATCCTCATCGAACGGGTTACAAACGTTCTAGCTATTTCTCTCATCCTCTTCTCGGATAGCTCCGGCATATGCTTCAACCAATGGTTTATCTCTATGTGTTCGTTATCGCGCTTAAGATATTCTTATAAACTGCGGCTCGTTGCGAATGAAATGCCAGCTTTTTGTTTAGGTGTTCGATGAGTTTTTGAGCTAAATTCAGATTAGGCTCTAGCTTCACATCAGCATACTCGACCTTCATCAAGATTAGACCCTCAGGCGGCGCTGGCGCGATAGGGGAGTCTAAGTGCCCGTCAAGCAGTTCCTTCAATTTCTCCATGCTGAGCTCGCCGGTGCCCACCGCCAAGATGGCATTTACGAGGCGGCGAGTTTGTTGCCATAGAAAGGCCCTCGCCTCAAAGTCGAAGGTCAGGATCTCATCGCCATCGACTTGGGTCCTTATTATCTCTGCCCATGTACGTTTGCCTTTCTCCCTCTTACAAAAATTTTTGAAGTCATGGTTGCCCTCAAAAAGCCTAGCCGCTTCCCTTGCCCTTCCCAAGTCGAAATTCTCCGGCGCTTTACAGATGTAACGGTAGCATTTACGTATGGCATGGCGCCGAGGGTCGAAGGAGTGATCCACCTCCTTTGCTTCCAAGATAGCGATGTCCGGTGGCAGGATGGCGTTAAGTGCTGGGATATCCGGTAGCTTCAGCACATCTAGTGCCACGACTTGCCCGAGGGCACTTGCGCCTCTATCGGTGCGGGCCGCGGCACAATACCTCGCGTTAGAGAGTTCGTGGTACAGCCCGAATCTCTGAAAGGCCTTTAGCAACTCCTCCTCGACCGTGGGCAAGTTGGGTTGTCTGGCGAACCCATAGTAGCCCGTTCCATCGTACGCGACCAAAAACGCGTACCTCATGAATCTCACAGGGGCTTACCTTGGCTCGCGGGATTCGATTATCTTGATTACTTCATCGACCATCCTGTTGAAGATCCTCTCGCCCTTTTCCCTTGAGGCGAGCGTTGGCCTTCCGAATACACCGGATGCCGTGGGCCTCTCCTCAGTTAACCTAAAGCGTTCCAGCTTAGGCAACTCATCCGCGATTTTTTCCCCATCTACGAGTTCTCGCCTCAAGTAAAGCATGAGCGAAGTTTCCACTTCGTCCGCGTGTCCGGGGAATAGAGGCATCTCCCCCTCCAAGAGGTCAGAAATTTTCACCTCATATGGGTCTATCACGTAGACTTCCGCACCTTTAGCCACTAGGCTCCTGCCGGCTTCCCTGAGGGCAACTTTGTGCGCGCTTCCCGCGTGGCCGGTGATCAGATAAAAAACCTTGAACCCCTTACTCCAGAGATCGTCGAGGATATCTCGGACGAAATCCCTCAGGGAATCGAAACCAACACCCGTGGTCCCTGGGTAGGGGGCAGTGTGCCTGCACACGCCGTAAGGGATTGAGGGCATCACCAAGATCCCAAGCCTCTCGCCCACCGCTTTTGCCAGCTCGAATGCTATTATCGTATCCGTGGAAAGGGGCAAATGGTACCCATGTTCCTCGGTCGAGCCCACCGGCATTATCACGTCGTCCCTTCTCCTAAGGTACTCCTCGACCTGTTTCCATGTCAGATGCTCCGCTAACACCGCTAACCCCCCATGGGCTTGAAGTAGGGTTCTCGAAGCGCTATCGCCCTCCTGAATGCTTCCCTCGCCTCGTCCATCATTCCCTCGCGCAGCGGGCTGAGGACATCCACTAAATTATCGTTGCGCATCAGACATGGCTTGAGGTAGCCATCCGACGTCAAGCGTAGGCGCGTGCAGTGCATGCAAAATTCGGAGTTGTGCACAGGTCTAACCACCTCCACTTCGCCGCCGGGCAAGATGAACTTCTTGCGGGCGTTCATGTGCTCGCGCGTCTCAACGACAAGGGCTCGCTGTTCCAGCCCCCGCTCCACCTCGGCCAAGTCGTGGTGGTAGGGTGATGGATCTTCTCCATCCAGATGTATGAGTTCTATCAGCTGGAGGATGGCCCCTTGTCGGAAGGCATAGGATATCATGTGCTCTATTTCCCCGTCGTTTATGCCGGCGAGCACCACCATGTTTATCTTCACTGGGACGAGGTCAGCGGCTATCGCGGCTTCAATGCCGGAAAGCACGTCTTCGAGCATGTCTTCGCCCGTTATCCTGCGGTAGGTCTCCGGGTTCAGGGTATCGAGGCTAATGTTCACGCGGTCAAGGCCAGCGTCCGCCAGCTCTGCCGCCACATCCGCCAGAAGCGTTCCATTGGTTGTCATCGATATCTCGGAGACCTCGGTCTCGGCGATCGATCTGACTATGTCCGCGATGTCCTTGCGCATTAATGGCTCACCCCCGGTTAACTTCACCTTGCGCACGCCGAACTCCGCGGCGAGCCCCACGATCCGTCCGATCTCCTCGGGCGACATCAGTCTAATAGGGCCAGCTGGGCATCCCTCCTGGTGACAGTAAAAGCAGTTCAAGTTACAATTGTCGGTGACCGATATCCTCAGGCCCGTGAGCGGCCTCCCGAACCTATCGCGCACGCCTCCTCACCTTTAGCTCGATCTCCCTGCCCTTGACCCCCTTCAGGGCGGACAGCATCCCATCCAGCGTCCCGGAGATGAGTTCTTGGACGAAAGGGTTTAGATGTACCCGCCTGCCGTCCACGGTGAGGACCACGCGCTCCCGCAGCGCTGGGCATCCGTTCCAGCGCTCGCGCCCAGCGATTACGGCCAGCGAGAACTCCTTGCAGCTTTGGTAGCCGCAGCGCCTACAGTCGATCCCCGGCAGCAGAGGCGGAACCCTTTGCTCGAGGAGGTCCGCGAGCTTCTTGGCCTCATCGTGCTTAAACAGGGGCAGCCAAGGCTTGCGATGCCCAACGCACGCGACCGTGAATTCGTCCGCAAGTTCCCTCGCCTCGCTGATGCTCCGAGCCACTGCCACCTTCGGTATACCGCTCGCCTTCCTGAAGCCCTCTATGATCACGAAATCTAACCCCCGAAGCGCGCGCAGGACCTCCTCCAGCTTTGCGGGGCGCCGACTTATGGTGGCGACCTCGCGGGGGGCGATGCAGATCACGGTGCTGGCGCCCGCTTGCGCGTGTCGCCAGGTGTCCTTGCCCTGTTGGTCGATGCTGAAGCCCTTCTCGCGGACATGCTTTACTGTTCCCACCTTGTACCCACGCCTCACGAGCTCCTTTACGAGCCCCTCGACGACGGTAGTCTTGCCGGACTTCCTGTATCCGACGACCGCGATCGCCCTAAGCAACATCCGCGCCCCCCAAGAGCACGACTTCGACAATTTCTCCCTCCTCGACCATCTCCCGCCCTAGCGGCACCTCGATGTAGCCGTCCGCCATCGAGAGCGATGTGATCGCCCCAGAGCCCTTTAAGAGGGGCTCGGCTAAAAGCTCTCCGTCTCGACGAAGTAGCCTAACCGGCACCAGCTCCCGCCTCCCCTTCGCCGATAATATCCTCCTGCTCAACCTCGCTACAGCTCTTTCTCGCCTAATCTGTCGCTCTCCCGCCATCTCCCTAAGGTAAGGCGCCACGAGCTGGTCGAACACCATGAACGCGGACACCGGGTAGCCCGGAAGCCCGAATACAGGCTTGCCGCTCACCACCGCCACGAAGGTAGGCTTTCCAGGCCTCATCGCGAGTCCATGTACTAACAGTCCAGGCTCCCCCATGTCACTCACCACTTTGGGCACCAAGTCCCCTCTGCCCGCCGACGAGCCACCGGAGATGATGACCACCCCGCAGGAGGCAAGGCCCTTCTCGATCGCGGACCTCACCCGCGCGGGCTCATCGCTGATGATGCCGAGGTACACTGGTTCGCAGCCGCAGGTCCTAACGGCCTCGCATATCGCAGGCCCGTTGACGTCGTAAACCTTCCCACGTCTAAGCCTATCGCCCGGCCTCGTGAGCTCGGCGCCGCTGGAGATGACCGCCACCCGCGGCCGCTCGAAGACCTTGACCTTTCCCACGCCGACCGCAGCTAGGGTCCCGATGAGCTGGGGGGTCAGCCTCCTTCCCGCGGTTAAGACTACCTCCCCGCGCTTGATCTCGGACGCTCGCCGCACCACGTTCTCGCCCGGGGCGACCGCGCGGTAAACCTTCACGGCGTTTTTCTCCGCGATAGCGTGCTCCACCATCACCACCGCGTCCGCCCCCTTCGGCATGGGGGCACCAGTTGCGATCTCGGCGCACCTTCTCCTGCCTACCTTAAGCTTCGGCCAATCACCAGCTCGTATGCGTCCCACGCGAAGGAGCTCGATCGGTGTTTCCTCGTCCGCGCCGAACGTGTCCACCGCCCGGACCGCATACCCGTCGACGGCCGCGCGGTCGAAGGGGGGAAGGTCTACCCTCGAGACCACGTCCTTCGCAAGGATTCGCCCACCTGCCCTCTCGAGGGGTACCTCGGCCACGCTGGGCCTGGGGCGCCAGTGTTCCTCCAACAAACGTCTAGCTTCCTCTAGGGTCCTCACGCGAAGAAATCCCGCCGTCCAATTGTTCGTCAATCCAAGCCCCCGCCTACATCGGCCATCGGTAGAGCTCCACCTCGACTAGGCTCCCCTCCTTCAGCCCCTCCACGTCCTCGGGCACCGTTAGAAACCCATCGGCGCGGGTCATCGAGCTCAGTATCCCTGAGCCAGCTATTCGGATAGGTTCGGCCACGAGCTCACCCGCCTCCTCGCGGACTCTCACCCTCACGATTTCCATTCGCCCAAGCGTAGAGCTGATCTTCCTCGCCAACCGCGCGCGAACCCTGGGGTAGCCCCGATCTGCCGGCAGGCCCTGCATGCGGCGGAGCGCGGGGCGCGCCAGCATGTCAAAGGCGACGAGCGCGCTGACGGGGAAACCCGGGAGCCCGAAGAAGGGCTTTCCTCCCACCACGCCGAAGGCCGTGGGACTTCCTGGCCTAATGGCTACCCCGTGGAACAGCAGCTCTCCCAGCTCGGTGATTACGTCTGGCACCAAATCCCGCTCGCCGACGGAGCTGCCGCCGGATATCAGGGCCATGTCGTACTTGGCTGCCCTCCTCAAAGCTCGCCTCAGCGATCGTGCATCGTCGTGAACTGCTCCGAGACGACGTGGCAAGCCTCCACAGCTTTCAACCGCCGCCGCTAGGGAGTAGCTGTTGACATCCACTATTTCCCCCTCCCTCAGCCTTTCCCCGGGTGACCTTAGCTCCTCGCCGGTCGCCAAGATCGCGACCCTGGGCCTTCGAGTTACCTTCACCCTTATGTTACCCGTGGCGGCCAGCATGCCCACCTCCTGCGGTCTCAGCAACCTTCCCTTCTCAAGGACCACCTCGCCCCTCCTCACGTCCTCACCTCTGGCGGACACGTTCTTTCCCGGCGGGAGTTTCGCGAAGACCAGGACGTGTCCCCCCTCTGCTTTCGTTTGCTCCACCATCACCACCGCGTCCGCCCCCTTTGGCATGGGGGCACCCGTCATTACCTTCGCCGCCTCCCCCCTTCTCACCTCCAGCCTCGTCGCCGACCCCACGTCCACGGAGCCGACCACCCTTAACTTCACCGGCTTAGATTCCGTGGCTCCGAACGTGTCCACCGCCCGGACCGCATACCCGTCGACGGCCGCGCGGTCGAAGGGGGGAAGGTCTACCCTCGAGACCACGTCCTCCGCTAGAGCCCTGTTGAGGGCCCGTTCGAAGGGTACCACTTCCGGCTCTAACTGCTTGATCTTGGAGAGCACCATCTCGAGCGCATCCGCGAGCTTGGTGTAGCTGGTGAAGCCACGCATTCGGACGGACATCTCATTCACGCGCGTGCTTGACGATATGCCCGAGTTCCGGAAGGATGAGGTCCATTGCCACCTCAACCGCGTTGGGTGCACCCGGCAGGCAGAAGACTGGCTTCTTCTTCACCACCCCAGCGGTCGCCCGCGTTAGGATAGCCGGACCCCCAACCTTCTCGTAGCCTATGCGCCGCAGGAGCTCGCCAAAGCCCGGTAGCTCCTTCTCCAGGAGGGGTTTCACCGTCTCTATGGTGACATCCCGATGGGTTATTCCCGTGCCGCCCGTAGTTATTATGACGTCCGTCTCAAGGTCGGAGGAAAATCTCTCGATGGCTGCTCGTATCTCCTCCGCCTCATCGGGCAAGATCAACCTGATCGACGAATGGCCCGCCTCCCTCAGCTTGCGCTCAATGAGCTTTCCGGACACGTCCTCGTCCCTACCCTCGCGCATCGCCGCCGCCCGGCTGTCGCTTATCGTGAGCACCGCGACCCTTAAGTGCCGCGGCGCATCTTTTTTGTGTTCTATCCCGCTCATCCCTTCACCTTTCTTTCCACCCTGATATCGGTTATCTCCGTCGCTGGATATTGGCCGGCCTCATCCTTCTCCAGACCCTTCACCATATCCCAAACCGTCAACAGGGCGGCCGCGACTCCCACCAGCGCCTCCATCTCGACCCCCGTCTGTCCCGTGCTCCTGACCTCGACCCTCGCGCGGACACCCTCCTCCTCTAACTCAAGCCTCACGTCCACGCCGGTTATGGGTATCGGATGGGTAAGGGGTACAAGCTCGGGGGTGCGTTTGACCGCCAAGATGGCAGCGGTCTGTGCTACGGTGAGCACATCACCTTTAGGCACTTCACCTGCCCTAATCTTCTCGATGGTACTGCTCCTCAGGCGAATGAATCCGCTAGCCGTCGCCGATCTAGGGACCTCGGGCTTTGCGCCAACGTCGATCATGTGAACCATTTGGCCACGCCAATTATTGAACGGAACTTGCTTATTAAATTCTTGACCTCGTGCGTAACGGACCAACAGAGGGACATGAGCCCTTGGTGATCTTCGAGGAGGACTCAAGCATTATCCAGTGGCGCCAGTGCGCATGGGATGAACGATCAATAGTACATGAAGTTCAGGTGCGGCTCCTCGACGGGGGCCCAAACGTAGTTTTTGCCGAGCTTTGCCCTTCTGACCCTGCCCGAGCGCTCCAGTTCCCGTAGCATTCGGCGAACCTCATCGGTCCTACAGCCCAAGATCTGTGCGATGTCCTTCGCTTGCAGGCTGCCGTAGCGGCGCAAGATGTACTCGATGAGTTCAAATCTTATGTTCAAGGGCCAGTACTCCTCCTCTTCCTCCTCTTCTTCCTCCATGTACTGTGGGGGTTCTCGCATCATTGCACCTTTTCTATCTTGAGGGTTTGGGTTCAAAAGATTTTCTGTTGTTGAGGCGTGCTACCCGTAGACTTTCTTTGGGTCGAACTTTCGCTTCAGCGCGGTCACGAGCTTGCCCCGCCTGAGCTTACGGTAGAAGCAGGAGTAATAGCCTTCATGGCATGCTCCGCCTACCTGCTCCACATCGAACACCGCCGCATCGCCGTCGCAGTCCACCCAGACCTCGCGCACGCGCTGGTAGTGTCCTGAGGTCTCGCCCTTGAGCCAGAGCCGCTTACGGGAACGGCTCCAGTAGTGCATCAGGCCAGTCGTCAGGGTCTTGAGCAGGGCTTCCTCGTTCATGTTCGCGACCATGAGCACGTCCTTGCTCCTGAAGTCCCGCGCGATCGCGGTGATCAGACCATCCTTGAACTTCAGCACCTTGGCGATCTCACGTGCTCGATCCATCGGCAGCTTCACGCCGATCCCACCATTTCCACAAAATTGCGTAGCACCTGCATCCCAGCTCTACCGCTCTTCTCAGGGTGAAATTGCACGCCAACGACCGAACCAGAGGCCACGATGGATGGGAACTCCAAACCGTAGTTCGTGGTGGCCACGATTGCGTCCGGGTTTTTGGGGCACACGTAGTAGGAGTGCATGAAGTACATGTAGCTCCCCGAGGGGACATCGCGAACGATCGGGTGCATTCGTTTCACCTCCACGGAATCCCAGCCGATGTGAGGCACCTTGAGCCC
>JAWCKY010000080.1:0-11505 GCA_038851365.1 Hadarchaeales archaeon (SeqCode) | reverse complement strand
ACGTCGGTGTCCAACCTATCCCCGACGATCGCCGTTTCCTTCGGTTTGGAGCCCATTACATCGAGGCAAGCCCTTATCATGTCGGGGGAGGGCTTGCCCATTATAACGCTCGGCTGTTTGCCCGAGGAGTACACGAGCGCACCGACTATCGCGCCCGCACCCGGCGAGAGGCCCGCTTCTGTTGGGTAGGTGCTATCAGCATTCGTGGCCACCAGTTCTGCGCCGGCCAACAGAGCCCTAAGGGCTAAGCTTAGCTTCTCGTATGTCAGCTTCCGATCCAAGCCAACTACGACATGAGTCGCCTCCTCCGCGCGCTCATCCGGCAACAGGTCAAGCCCGGCCATCTCCAGCTCTTGCTTTAGCCCGAGCTCACCTATGACGAATATCTTAGCATTGGGGGCATGCTTACGTAGGTAGAGGGAAGTGACGTATGCGGAGGTCACGATCTCTGACTCCTTGGCCGCTATACCCATTTTTCTAAGCATGCGCGTGTACGCCTTTCTGGTATAGGCGGAGTTATTGGTGGAGAACACGAGCTTTTTGCCCATTGCCCTCAGCCGTTCGACCGCCTCGGCCGCACCCTCGATGGGAGTTGCTCCAACGTAGAGCACGCCGTCCATGTCCAGTATGAAAGCAGAAAGCTCATCCAATACCGTTGCCAGCTTACGCAAAGTGTATCACCTTAATTTGATGCGTTTGTAAATCGATGACCGGCACGATGCCGGGCGTGGGTTTAACGCCCAAACGCCTCATGTAGCTCGTCATCTCCTGAAAAGTGCCGGAGTTAACGACGGCGATATCCCGATATCTATCATAGCCATAGACGTGCATATGGCCGCAGTGAAAGACATCGGGCACGTCCTCTATGACCAAGTAATCCTTCTCCTCGGGTGCCAACGCCGTTCGGCCGCCGTAGATGGGCGCCAGATGTCTTTTTTGTAGCATTTTGATCATCGGCTGAGCGGATTTCTCGCGATTTAGCCCCGGTATCGCCGTTACTAAATCATCGAAGCTCCTGCCATGGTACACCAAGAACTTGACGCCCTCTATAAGTAGCCATACCGGATTTCCGACCAATACAGAATTTAGGTCAAAAAGAGCAGGCGCGACGTCGTTGGAGATGGCAGGCTGAGGCTCGGCCGGGCGAACGGCATCGTGGTTACCCGGCGACACCACTATCGTTATATGATCTGGAATTTGCTTTAGCAACTCGGCCGCTAACTCGTACTGTTTGAAGATATCATGGATTAATAACTCCTCCTCCTGCTTTGGATAAACTCCGACGCCATCGACGAGGTCGCCGGCGATGATGACGTATTTAACGCGACCGGCAAGCTCTCGTTGGGCTGGATTTCCCATTTCACCGCGCAACCATTTTAAAAATCTCATAAAAGCATCCTCCAAAAACATTTCACTCCCGACGTGCAAGTCGGATAGCATCACCGCGCATACCGGCTCTTGAGCGCGGGCCGGTTCTCGTGGCGTGGGCACGTCTGGCCAGATGATATCGTTTGCGATCAGGCGCGGTGGACCTTCACCCTTTCTTACTATCGCTTCCACCCCTATTACCTCGTCTAAGACCGTCTCCGCCGCCTTCTTCATCAATTCCCTACGCCCCCTGAACACCCAAACCGTCGTCGTCCCGCTGAGGTCTTCGAGATCCAACACGATGTGGCCCCCCTTCGTCTCGCGCTTATCGGCGACCATGCCGATGACTCTAACAAGATCGCCATCGTCGAAGGCGCCCAAATTGCCGATCTGCACTGCACCATGTAGATCCACCCTTTTCCTGAGGATGCCGCTCAACCGCTCGTAGCGATCCCTGAATAGCTTGATGAAGTCCTCAAGTTCACCCTGACCATAGCTACGCCCGGTGATATCTTGCAGTACCTTGATCTTTGGTTCAAACTCGGCAGCTAAGGGTTTGAAGCGCAGATGAACGAGCTCCGGTAGCGACTTTTCAGACGCCTCAAGCGCAGTTTCCCGCTCTACTAACGCCTGAACTTCCACTTGGGAGGGGGCCCTCTCCTCGACGACTTCGGATGTCTCCAAAATTTTCGCGATCGCGCTCTCGGTAAGCACCGGAGGCTTATCCACCATTTCCCGCAAGTATGCCAACACGCGATCGACAGCCGCCTCGCTATCGGATTGCTTGCGCAACCTTTCTAAGGCTCCGGGGGTGATGGTGACCTCGGCGTCCATGAACTTGCGAACTATCGAAGCCTCATCCATGCGTTTACACCTATACTAGCGTTAGTTGGCGCGGCAGGGAGATGATCTCTAGGCCCCCTATGGAGTAATCTTCTCTGAGCGCAGCGCTGGCCTGGGTGGGATGGACGTTCAACGTGATTTCCTTCGTTCTGCCGTATCGCCCCTTGTTTATTATCCTAGCGCTTATTATTCCCATCATGTCCAGTTCGGATATCAGATCGCTGACCCGCCGAGAGGTCAAAACGTCCAAGCCGCTTCGACGACATAGCTCGCAGTAAACGCTGTAAACGTCGCCCGTGACTATCCTCCTCGGCTGGCGCTCCCCCAACAGCACTATACTGTATAGTACAAGCTTGGACTGCGTAGGTAATGTGCGGATGACCTCCAGCATCTTGTCCTGTTCGATCTTCTGGAAGGCCTTTCTAACGTGCTCGACGGTGATCCTCTCCGCACCCTCTCGCTCACCTATCTCCCCCGCCACCCGCAGGAGGTCGAGGGCTCGCCTCGCGTCCCCGTGTTCTCTAGCCGCGTGAGCTGCACAGAGAGATATCACGCCGTCCTCTAGTACGCCGTCGAAGAAGCTCATCTTTGCCCTCTTTTCCAAGATATCCTTGAGTTGGAGCGCGTTATAAGGCGGAAACACAATTTCCTCCTCGCTGAGGCTGCTCCTCACGCGGGGGTCGAGATAGCTCATGAAATTCAAATCGTTGGAGATCCCCACTATGCTGACCTTTGCGTTTTTTAGATCGGAGTTCATGCGAGTTAAGTTGTACAACACTTCGTCACCACTCTTTAGGACCAGCTTGTCTATTTCATCCAGCACGATCACGGCGACTCGCTTATCGCGGTCGATCGCATCGAAGAAACACTTGTATACTTGATCGGTGGGCCAGCCAGTCATGGGAACTCGCTCCGACCTGATCTCATGACCGTCCCCATCCGCTCGCCCTTGTGTTCTCTCGAGGAAGGTATTCGCCAAAGTGGCGAGGATGCGATATTGGGTGTTTACTACTTCGCAGTTCAGATAGACTACGTCGATCTTGCAGGGTGCCCTCCAGCTGACCCTCTCCAGCTCCTTTGCGACGTACTTTACCGTCGCTGTTTTGCCCGTGCCGGTCTTGCCGTAGATGAACACGTTTGACGGCGTCTCCCCACGTAGGGGGGCAGCGAGTACCTGTGCAAGCTGGCGGATTTGCTCCTCACGGTGGGGCAGTTCCTCCGGCGTGTAGGTCGGGCGAAGGTACTCCCTGTTTTTGAATATCGGCCTCGTTTCCAACAACATCTCGAATATTCCCTCCGAACTTTTCGTCACGTTCACCAGCCTCCCCTCCAACTTTTTCCTCAAACAAATCGTTCAGCCATTCGTTCCAGTCCTTGATGACCTTGGCCAAACGATTGACTAGGAACTTCTCCCTCGGCGGCAGATCCCCCAAATCCGCAGAGGAAACCGCCGCTCGCAGAAGTTTCTCGAGCCTGAGCTCCACCAAGGACCAAATCGCGGCTCTGAACTCCTCTAACTTCTCCAGCTGTCCTTCCTCCCGTAACGACGAGGCAGCTTGGGGGATCATCTCGTAGAAATCCGGTGGCAGAACCCCAACCCAGGCCGTTCGCTCCTCCGCCAAGAGAAGCTTCCGCACCTCAGCGGTGGTGAGCCTCTGAACTGGCTCAGCTAACCCATGCCTTTCAAACACGTTTACCTCCCAAGGCTCGAGCTCTACTTCCTGCCCCGCCGCGAATGGCCCAATTTGTCTACCGACCAACTTGACCTGTGGGACGTCCTTGAGAATGCGAACGCGTTGAACCATAACCTCACCTCACCGCGCGGCTTATCATGCCCGGCTTTGGCTCGTAGAGGTGACCCCTCATCTTCTCCTTTTCGATCATTTCGTCCACGAAGGTCTCTCGAATTCCTTCTTGGGCGGCGAGGCGCTTTATCTCCTGGATCGGCGCTGCACCATCGTACTCCGCCTCAAGATCCCTGATTATCTCTAACACTTTCTCCAGCTTCTCGCGCATGGATCTGCTTTTGCCTGTCATCAGCACGTCTATGTCGATCCTTCCGGTTTCTGGATCAATGCCCGCCTCGTGCAGGGAAATCTTCATCAGCCTGATGGCCCTGTTCGCGTCCTCAACGGTTATGCGATCGCTCAATCGCATCCTGGCGTTTGCCTTGGTAAGTCTGATTAAAGCCTCCAGCTGCCTAGCGGTGATCGGTATAGGCATGTCACCCTTTTCAGCCACCTTTCTCCACTCCACGAAGAAATCCTCTATTACCTTCAAGGGCTCGTTTGACTCGAACTTTGGGTCGATGTACTTGCGCGCATAGATTATGAGCTTTCGTAGGCTGTCCATGTCCAGCGGAGGCTTCACGATGCGGGTCGGCTCGTGGTGTAACTCCAAGATGTGACGCGCTATGGTACGGTCCTTCTCGGCCTCGGGCTCGTCCCGCATGATGAAAATGAGATCGAAGCGGGATAAGATAACGGGAGGGAGGTTGATCTGTTCGGCGAGCGACCTATACTTGTCGAACCTTCCCAACGCCGGATTGGCGGCTGCTAGGATTGCGGTGCGGGTGTTGAGTGTTGCGACGATGCCCGCCTTCGCCACGCTGATGGTTTGCTGTTCCATCGACTCCAGGATCGCACTCGCGTCCTCGTCGCTCATCTTGTCGAATTCGTCTATGCAAGCCAACCCCCCATCGGCTATAACCAGTGCCCCCGCCTCTAAGGTCCAGCCGCCGCCTATCTCGTCTCGAACCGCGGCCGCAGTGAGGCCTGCACCCGTGGCCTTTTTACCTGAGGTGTATATGCCGCGAGGTGCGATTTGCGCTACCCATTTTAAAATCTCCGATTTGGCCGTGCCCGGGTCTCCGGTGAGGAGGATGTGTATATCCCCACGTCTCCTCGTGTTGTCGGGTAGCTCGATGGGCGAACACCCGAAAAGCTGTAGAGCGATCGCCTCCTTGATGGGCTCGTAACCGTATATGCTCGGCGCGATGGACTGGATGATCAAATTACGTAGCCATGGATCCTTGGCCAGTTCCTTTATGCGCGCCTCATCCTCCGGGCTTAGTTCCGCCTCCTCTACACCTTTTTGCACGACCTCGATGTGGTTAACGAATAGGATCTTGCGGAAGGTCGTCTTTCGTTGCTTATGCATGCCTTCCTGAAAGACGCGCAAGATGCCCGACATGATCACATGGTTCCCTGGCACTGCCTTATCCACAAAATCATCCTTGATTATTCCATCCAGCTGTCGAGGCATCCTGCCGCCGCGCAGTTCCTCCGGGCGCTCTTGGACCCTTATGCTCTGCCAATCGAGAAACTCGGAGCTTTCGATCTCTAGTTTAAACGGACCTTTTCGGGAACAGTTCGGGTTCTCGCAGACCAATGGCTCCCGGAACACCTCGTCTATCTGTAGCACGCGGTTTTCCTCGCCGCATCGCAGACATTTAAATACTGCCTCTCTTATCTCGGGTTTTACCTCGCTGACGCGGGTCAAGATTCCTTCGACTTGGATGAACTTGCCAACGTGTTCCGCACGAATCTCCCGTATCGGAATTGTGGAGTCCAAGCTCTTGACGCGCAGGTGCATGCTTGGTAGCTTTGTTATGTCTTTTAAGATAGCGTCGGCGGTCTCCAAGAACTCATTGGGATTTTCGAGCAGAGCCCTCGCAAGCTCCATATCGTGTTCGAGTAGCCGATCAAACTCGATAACAAGCGACTTCTGACCCTTCGCCGCAAGTTTGCGGAGCTCCTTCATCATATCCTTGCCGTGTAAGAACCCCTCGAGCTTTTCCTTAATGGACGGATCCAAACCTCCTCCCCCTCGAATCGCGGCTCTCAAGTAACGACCTTGCAGGAAGGTAAAAACTTCTTATAAGGGTTTTTGTGTAAATTTTGAAGTCGCAAACTTAAAGAAAGAGACCTCTTTGAACATTTCCTACTTATTAAGTTGCAAACTTTTTTGATAGCTACATGTAAAAGGTCTCTTGCCCAAAATGGCTCTATAACTAACTTTTTTTGCGGAAACAGCATATTTATCCGAGAAAATGTCAAAAAGATATTTTTAAAATGGATTTAGGGGAGAGATCGCCGAAAGTGACCTGTATTGGTTTAATTTGCCCTTCATCGTTTCAGTAAAAAAAGGAATTTTTAACTTGCCCCAATCCATAAAAGAAGGCGATAAATCTTTTCTCCAAGCGAAACAGTTGAAACCTGTGGAAAAAGAGGATAGAGATCTTACTACCGAATTTAAAGAATGGATTTTAAAATTTCGTAAAAGCCCTATACCCTTTTGCTAGGCAACTCGTCATCTAATGAACCTTTATGTACTCGTATGCTTGCGTGGCCGATTCGAACGCATAATGGACTTTTTGATAATCTTTTCTGAATTCTGCCACATCTCGCGCAACAGCTTCAGGATTCTCGCCATCTATTACCACGCGCTTGATGAACTCAGCTATTTCCCCCATTTCCCCCTCTTTCATACCGAGCCTCGTGACTTCAGATGTCCCGAGCCTTATCCCGCCTGGGTTCTTATAATGCCTGCCCTCGCGAATATCCCAAGGCAACAGGTTACGATTGAGTATTATGTTAGCTCTTTCCAGCCGCTGTTCCAGCGTGCCCCCATCGCCGTATTTGGTAATATCAACGACCAAGGTGTGCGATGCTGTAAAGCCTAGATCCGGACATAGAACGTCGAAACCGCGTTCGTAAAGTGCCTGGCCGAGGGCCCTCGCGTTTTTGACTATTTGGGCCGCGTAGTCCTTACCGAACTCCAGCATTTCGGCTAAGGCTATCGCTAGCGCCGCGACCGCATGTAGGTGGTGATTGCTCACTATACCGGGAAAAACGGCTTTGTTTATTAGCTCTGCGAGTTCTTTCTTGCATAATATCATTCCATGTTGGGGGCCTGGCAAGGTTTTGTGCGTGCTGCAGGTCACCACCTCCGCACCCTCCCGCAGGGGGTCTTGGAATTGCCCGCCCCCTATCAAGCCTATGACATGGGCGGCATCATAGGCTACATGCGATCCAACCTCTTGGGCAACCTCGCTTAGCTCTTGAATGGGATGGGGGAAGAGGAAGACGCTTCCGCCGAAAAGTAGAAGCTTGGGTTTGACTTCCGCTATCTTCTTAGCCGCCGCATCGACGTCGATGTTCATCCGCTTTTCGTCAAATGGAAAGTACTCCACTTCCAAGCCGTGGACCGCTCCTGCTGTCCCACCCAATTTCTTTTTCCCCATGCTTATGTGCCCCCCACAGGGGATGGAGAGACACATCATCGTGTCCCCTGGCTCCGTCAGAGCTGTATACATCGCGAGGTTTGCCGCCAGACCCGAGACCGGCTGCACGTTCACGTGCTCTGCCTTAAAGAGCTGTTTGGCTAGCTCCATAGCGAGCAGCTCGACCTGATCGATGTAGATGCAACCTGCATATACGCGCTCGCCTGGCCAGCCCTCCGCATATCGATTTCCGAAATCGCTGATGAGTGCCTCCCTTACGGCGGGGCTCGGCACATTTTCGCTCGCTATCAAATTAATCGTCGTTTTCATCCACTCGTGGTGTTTCCTCAACAACTCAAAGGTGCGATCGAATGCCTCCTTTGGCTTCATCCTACCACCTCAATAATTTCTTAACCTCCTCGTATACCGCTGGCACCTCCACTGGTTGTCCGGAGACCTCGATGGCCTCCTCGGGGTCCTTCAGCATCGAGCCGGTCGCCACGCAGACTATGCGCTCGTCCGCGTCTATTATGCCCTCCTCGACTAGCTTTTTTAGCCCCGCTATCGTGGATGCGCTCGCCGGCTCAACCCCTATCCCCTCGAGCTTGGCCAACATCTTCTGAGCTTCGATGATCTCGTCGTCGCTAACGCACTCCGCGGTGCCTCCGGAAGCGCGAATCGCTCTGATCGCCTTTGGACCGTTTACCGGATTTCCTATCCGTATGGCCGTAGCTATCGTCTCCGGGTTTTGAACGGGCGAGAACTTATTCAATCCACGCTTTATCGCCTCCACGATGGGCATCGCCCCCTCGGCCTGGATCCCCGTCATCATGGGGATGCCCTCGGTTATGCCCGTGGCATCGAACTCCAGAAAACCCTTGTAAATCGCCCATATGTTCGCACAATTGCCCATCGGAACTATCACCCGATCCGGAACCTTCCAGCCGAGTTGGTCCGCTATCTCGAATGCTATTGACTTCTGACCCTGTAACCTAAAGGGGTTCACGGAGTTCAAGAGGTAGATATCGCGTACCTCATCGCAGATCCTTCGAATTATCGCCAGGGCTTCGTCGAAATTGCCCTCTATTGATATCACCCTAGCACCGTAAATCATCGCCTGGGCAAGCTTGCCGAGCGCCACCTTTCCGCTGGGTAACAGGACGATGCATTCGAGACCTGCCTTCGCTGCGTATGCCGCGAGGGAGGCTGAGGTATTGCCCGTCGACGCGCAGGCCACTGCCTTGACGCCGAACTCAAGCGCCTTCGTAACGCCAACGGTCATCCCCCTGTCCTTAAAAGAGCCGGTGGGATTTGCGCCCTCGTACTTGACGTAAAGCTCGTGAATACCTACCTCCCTCGCTATGCGGTCGCAGCGGTAGAGGGGCGTTCCCCCCTCCTGTAAGCTAACTATCTTAGAATCGTCGAATACCGGCATGAACGCGCGATACTTCCAAACACCCAGCCGTCCGGATCTTAGGGCTTCGCGATCGAGCTTTCTAGAAAGATCTTCAAGGTCAAATTCTATCTCCAGCAACCCTCCGCACTTTGGACAAGTATAAAGCCTTTCGCGCGGATCAAACCTGCCTCGGCACTCTATGCACTCATACCACATCGTCTGCCCCTGATGGTGGTATAGACGTCCACCAAATCACCTAGAAGCGCGCTCGACGTCTCCCTTGGGCCAGCACCAAAGCCGGTGATCGTCGTCTCCCTCGCGAGGTCCGTCTGAAAAGTCACCGCGTTCAAGGTCCCGCCCACCGCCAACGGATGCCCTAGCGGAACCAGCTTTGGCCCCACCTCAAGTAGGTCTCGCCTCGCCACGCCTATCAGCTTGATCGCGTAGCCCGCCTCCTGAGCTAACCTAGCCGCCTCGGGCCTGATCCTCGTTATACCCGTTATCTTAACGTCTTTCAGCTTGGCATCCATATCGAATATCGCGTTCGCCAGGATGGTGATCTTGCAGGCGGTGTCTATCCCCTCGATGTCCAGGGTGGGATCCCTCTCGGCAATCCCCATCTCTTGGGCCTCGCGCAAGATCACGTCGAACGGTGCTCCCTCCTTGCTCATTCGCGTGAGGATGTAGTTGGATGTGCCATTGAGGACCCCTCTTATGGATTTTATCTCGTTGCCGGCGAGCATCCTCTTGGCTAAGCTGATCACGGGGACTGACCCCCCAACGGATGCCGAGTAGCGGAACTCCACCCCCTGACGCTTCGCCAACTCATTTAGTTTTCGAAATGCGACGACGAGTGGCCCTTTGTTAGAAGTGATCACGTGCATGCCCGCCATCATCGACCGCTTGATGTGGGTCAGACCTGGCTGCCCGGTCTTGATGTTCGTCGGCGTGAGCTCGAACACGAGGTCCGCCTCGACCTCCTCGATCACTTCTACAGCTGACTTTCCTCTTTTTCCGCGCGCTGGGTAATCGGCGACCGAATTGGTTCGCTCGGCTGATTTCAGCAACTTCCGTAGGTCTAAACCCCTCTCGTCGACGGCCGCCCCGAATTCGTCGACGGCCGCCACCACTACCGGGCGCAGACCATAGCTCGTTCTCAAGTAGGAAGCCTTTTCGATGAGCGCGCGAGCGAAGCCCCTGCCTAGGTTTCCGAAGCCTATCATAATTATGCGCATTTACGTCTCCTCCAGGGAGGTTATCATCAACAGCTTCTTCTCGGTGGCTATCCTTTCGAGAAGTTCAAGGGCTTTTTTTGCGCACTTCTCATCGTCTGCCGCGACCGTCATCCTAGCTGAGGATTCCTCGCCCATAGCACCCATGGCTAAACTTAGATCTGACACCATCACGCCTCTCAGCGCGTTGATCCGATCTATCGTGTCGCGGATATCGGTATGGATGATGTGCCCGATCAATAGGACAGTACTTTTGATCATGCCCTCCCGCTCGCCCACGCGAGTGATGCGGACGCCCATGTCCTTAAGCGAGGTTAATATTCGGTTCAACCTAGCCCTTTCGCCGATGTCGAATATCACCGTCACGGGCACACGGCCGAGCGGGGTCTTGCGGTCCCTTTGGTGCACTACATTCTGGATATTGCCGCCAAACCTAGAAATCGGCTCAAGCACCTTAACCAACTGCCCAGGTACGTCCTCCAACTCCATTTCCACGCGCACGAGCATTCAATCGCCCCTTTCCACCACCTGAACTCCTCTGCCGGGGGTGGTGATAATCGTTTCGCACGCCACGCCCTCTCGCTCAAACGCCTCGCGCATCGCCTCGGCGACGAGCCTTGCATCGACGCCGATCTCGACTATCGCGAACACCGCGGGACCTGACCCCGCCAACGCCGCCCCACTCGCGCCCGCATCAAGAGCTGCACGCCTGACGCTCTGAAAGCCAGGGACCAACGGTGCGCGTGCGGGTTCAGCGATATTATCTACCATGTACTCACCAAATGACTTTAAATTCCCTGAAATAAGGGCCGCAACCATCGCGCTCGCTCGAGCCACGTTTGCCACCGCATCGCCGATGGATACCTTCTCCGGCAGAAGCTGCCTGCCCAACCTCGTCGGTAACTCCAGCTCGGGCAGGGCGACAACCACCTTCATCGGGGGAGGATCTAGTTTGATGTACTTAAAGGGGGTCGTTGAGGCCACGATCGTGAATCCTCCCACGATAGCTGGTGTAACGTTGTCGTAGTGAACCGTGCCCGCGATCCTCTCCTCCGCCTTGGCTGCCACCGTTATCAACTGCAACTCGGAGAGGCCTCCACCGAGGAGCTCGTTGGCCACGACTGCGCCGGCCGCAGCGCTTGCGCCACTGCTTCCCATGCCGCTGCCAGGTTTGATACCCTTCTTGATCACGAACTCCAAGCCCTCCTCTCGGCCGAGCAATTTCATGGCGCTGAAAGCAGCTATCGTCACCGCATTTAACTCTGGATGCTTTGGGATTTTTTCAGATCCCGCCCCTGTTATCTCAAGTACCCTAATGCCAGGCTCCCTCGAAATCCTGCCTTCCACGATGTCCGCTGGGTGGGAAAGCGCTAGCCCAAATACATCAAAACCCGGACCTAAGTTGGCTATGGTGGCGGGGGATGAGACCACAACTCTCGAGA